>JAUMDQ010000197.1:0-7352 GCA_032121715.1 Flavobacterium sp. | reverse complement strand
CAAAAGCATCAACATGGAAGCTAGTAAAAGCGCCAATATCAACTGGGTTCGAGATATTTATATCGAGCAAGAATTTGATGTATTAAACGATTCGGTTTTCTTATTGAAACGCGATCACATGATGACGGATTTTGCCTTAACTAAAAAAGAAGGTTCCAATGGAATGTACGGAAAACGAACCACGATGTTCAAAAACCACGAATTCAACCAACCAAAAGATGATAAATTTTATCGCGAAGATGTAAATAAATTTGATAAAGAAGTCTACACCAAAACAGATGATTATTGGGATGAAAATCGTTTTGAAAGCTTAAATTCCAACGAAAAAGGGATTTACGAAATGCTTGATACTTTAAAAACCGTTCCGAAAATAAAACGTTTTTACAACTTAGTTTCTATTTTAGGAAGTGGTTATGTGCAAGTTGGGAAATTTGATATTGGTCCGATTTTCTCTACTTTAGGCTATAATGATGTAGAAGGACAACGTGTTCGATTAGGTGGAAGAACGTATTTCGGACCTAACGATCCTTGGAGAATTCAAGGTTATACCGCTTATGGTTTTAAAGATGACAAAGTCAAATACGGAATCAACGCACGCGTAATGCTGGATAAGAAAAATCGATTTATTGTTTCGTTAGGAAACCGTCGAGATGTAGAACAAATTGGAGTGAGTTTAACCACTTCTAATGATGTTTTAGGAAGAAGTTTTGCTTCGTCATCCTTCTTTTCAAGCGGAACAAATAACAAATTAACTAACGTAAATCTAACGAATTTAGGCTTCGAGATTGAGCCAGTA
Organism: Flavobacterium sp.; assembly: GCA_032121715.1. Classification (GTDB taxonomy): domain Bacteria; phylum Bacteroidota; class Bacteroidia; order Flavobacteriales; family Flavobacteriaceae; genus Flavobacterium. The sequence goes on along the minus strand of JAUMDQ010000197.1, from coordinate 6,556 downwards.
AAAAATTTAGTTTTAGAAAGTAGTTTCTCTTATCGAACCTTATCATCAGCTTCACCAGAGTTTAAATTGGATTATTTTACAGATAACACCTATACAACGACTTCAAATAAAATTACGCAATCAGAAGTTAATTTCTTAGTAAATTATACCCCTAAGCGTAAAATGGTGGGTTATGGAGTTGACAGAATTGATGTTGATTTAAATTATCCTCGCTTTTTCGTAAGTTATTCTCAAGGTTTAAAAGGGGTTTTCGATAGTGATTTTAATTATTCAAAACTACAATTATACTATCGTCAACCCTTATTAATTGGTGGTTTTGGTAGATTATTCTCGACTTTAGAAATCGGAAAAACTTTCGGAGCTGTTCCGTTATCATTAATGGGCGTAATTCCTGGAAATCAATCGTATTTTATTATCGATAACACCTACAACTTATTAAATTACTATGATTTTGTAGCCGATCAATATACTTCGTTGCATTTAGAACACAATTTCAACGGAAAATTATTTTCAAGAGTTCCGTTATTACGAAAGTTGAATTGGAGAGAAATCATTGGCGTAAAGGCAGTTTATGGTTCTGTTTCAGATGAAAATATTGCTTTAAATGCTTCTGGACAAAAATACCAAGCTCCAGTAGATGGGTATTACGAATATTCGGCAGGAATTGGAAACATTTTCAAAGTAATGCGAATTGATGGTGCGTGGCGAGGAAGTTATTTCAACATTCCTGAAGCTCGTAAATTTACCATTCGTGTTGGTTTTGGTTTCTATTTCTAAATTGTTCAATATTCAACATTCGTTATTCAAAATTGAAGATTTATGTTAGGTTTTTTAGAGCAGTTAATTGAAGTCGAACCCAAGTTTCAAGTAATCATTGAAACCTACGGAAATCCAACAATCACCACTCGCCCATCTGGATTTGTAGCACTTTCACAATTAATTTTAGAACAACAAGTTTCTATTGCTTCAGCAAAAGCGTGTTATGATAAAATTGAGAAACATCTGAATGGTTTCACACCAAAATTATTACTTGATGTTTCAGATGAAGAACTAAAAGCATGTGGCGTTTCTCGACAAAAAATAAGTTACATTAAAAACTTAGCACTTTGCATCGAGGAAAATCAAATTGATTTAGAAAGTTTTCATATTAAAACTGAAATTGAAGTTTATACTGAATTAATTCAACTCAAAGGAATTGGTAAATGGACCGCTCAAGTCTATTTGATGTTTTGTTTGCAAAAAAAAGATGTATTCCCAATTGGAGATATCGCCGTACAACACACGATGCGTGAACTTTTCCATACAGAAACTTTGGAAGCCATGGAAAATCATGCAACTAACTGGAAACCTTTTCGCTCTTTAGCAACTTATTTATTGTGGCATCATTATTTAAAAAAGCGTAATCGTTAGTTTTTCAAAAATTAAAATTCCGTAATTTTTAAGCTGTTTTTTTATAATTAATGTATTTTTATACACTCTATATCAAGAATTTAAAAAAACTTTCAACTTCTAACTTCTAACTTCTAACTTTTTTCTACCTTTGCACCCGCAAATACAAAGAAAAATGACAGCAGATAAAATAACAACGTTTGATGTTTTGGTAGAAATTCCAAGAGGAAGCCGAAACAAATATGAGTATGATTTTGACATGAAAAGAATGCGTTTTGATAGAATGTTATTCTCTTCAATGATGTATCCAGCAGATTACGGATTCATTCCTGAAACTTTAGCTTTAGATGGCGACCCTTTAGATGTTTTAGTATTAGTTACTAAACCAACTTTCCCAGGTTGTGTTATCGAAGTAAAACCAATTGGAGTTTTCCATATGGCAGATGATAAAGGTCCAGATGAAAAAGTAATTTGTGTACCCGTTTCAGATCCAATTTGGAATTCATTAAATGACTTGAGTGATGTAAATCCTCACTTAATTAAAGAAATTGAACACTTTTTCCAAGTTTATAAAGACTTAGAAAACAAAAAGGTTGATGTTGAAGGTTGGGGAGATGTAAACGAAGCTCGTGCAATTATCAAAGCATGTACAGAACGTTTCGAAGCAATTGAAAACAAACCAGAAGGATTATTTAGCATAAAATAAACTTCAGTTTATAAAAAATTAACAAAAAGGTGTTAGATTTGTACTACAAATTAACACCTTTTTTTATGAGAAAAAATTACATTTTAATTGTAGCAGCGATTTCATTTTTCAAATTCAGTACTGCACAAACACTTAGTACAGCTCCAACAATAACGTTTACAGATAACACAGGAATTTCAACTGATAATATTGCAAGTGATGGCGACGGTGGCTCTGTGAATATTTCAGATATTGATATCGAAATTTATAACATTTCAGATGTAAATGGAACAATGACAACACCATTGTCTTGGGAAAATGCTGGGTTTTACACAGCTGGAACCTTCACAGGCATTACTGCAAATATTGCAACTGGAAGAAAGGGAATGGTCATTAAATCTGAAAATGGTTCCGAATTCAAATTAAATCAATTTCAATATTTAAATTGGGGAGAATCTCAAGCTGAAGGCGCAGTAAATACAATTAAAGGATTCAAAAATGGAATCGAAGTGGCCTCAACAACTTTTCAAGGTTATAATAATCCGTTTTTACCTAATACTATTGTTCTAACTACTGCATTTGATGATATTGATGAGGTAAGATTTTATATTTCAGCTGGAGGATATGAAGGCAATCAAAACTTTACTAATCATAGTATAAATTCCATTCAAGTGAGCTCACCTGTATTGAGTGCTAACAGTTTTGAGCTACATTCAAAATTAAATATTTATCCAAATCCTACTTCAAATAATGTAACTGTTGAATTACTTACAAATGAAATTTCAACACTTGAAGTATGTGATGTTTCTGGAAAATTTTTATTCACACAAATGTTGAATGATAAAACTAACACTATTAATATTGAAAATTTAACCTCTGGAATTTATTTCTTTAAAGTAAATTCATCAGAAGGTACATCAACAAATAAGATTATAAAGTACTAAATAAAAACTTTTCAATAAATTTATTAAAAAAGGCAATTATCTTTAGGGTAATTGCCTTTTTTGTTTATTTTTGTTAAAACGAATTAAAATTAACCATTAACTATTTACTAAACTATGAATAATTTTATGATCTATTTGCCTATTGTAATGGCAATTATTGGATTGCTTTTTATGGCAATGAAACGTGCTTGGGTTTTAAAACAAGATGCTGGTGACGGCAAAATGAAAGAAATTTCAGATTATATTTATGAAGGCGCTTTAGCTTTCTTAAAAGCAGAATACAGATTATTAGCCATTTTTGTACTATTAGCAAGTGTTGTTTTAGCTGGAATCACTTTTCTTCCTGGCGTAAAAACACATTTATTTATTGTAGTTGCCTTTGTTTTTGGCGCTTTCTTTTCTGCATTAGCAGGAAACATGGGAATGAAAATTGCCACAAAAACAAACGTTCGTACTACACAAGCCGCTCGTACTAGTTTACCACAAGCTTTAAAAGTCTCTTTTGGTGGTGGAACAGTAATGGGTTTAGGAGTTGCTGGATTAGCCGTTTTAGGTTTAACAGGATTTTTTATTATTTTATTTAGATATTTTATGCCAGGTGGCGTTTGGACAAACACCGAAGACATGACGGTGGTTTTAGAAACTCTTGCTGGTTTCTCATTAGGAGCAGAATCAATCGCATTGTTTGCTCGTGTGGGTGGTGGAATTTACACAAAAGCTGCCGATGTTGGTGCCGATTTAGTTGGTAAAGTAGAAGCCGGAATTCCAGAAGATGACCCACGTAATCCTGCTACAATTGCAGATAACGTTGGAGATAATGTTGGAGACGTTGCCGGAATGGGTGCCGATTTATTCGGTTCGTATGTAGCGACAGTTTTAGCAGCAATGGTTTTAGGAAACTACGTGATTAAAGATATGGGTGGAAAAATTGATGATGCTTTCGGAGGAATTGGTCCAATTTTATTACCAATGGCTATCGCAGGTTTCGGAATTTTATTCTCAATCATCGGAACGATGTTAGTGAAAATTTCTAGCAACGATGCCAAAGAAGCACAAGTACAAAAAGCTTTAAACATTGGAAACTGGGTTTCTATTGCCTTAACAGCCATTTGTTGTTTCTTCTTAGTACAATATATGCTTCCAGCAGATATGAAAATGAATTTCTTTGGTGAAGGCGTTAAAGACATTTCGTCAATGAGAGTGTTTTACGCTTCTTTAATTGGTTTATTTGTAGGTGGCGCTATTTCTTCAGTAACCGAATATTATACGGGATTAGGTACAAAACCAGTAATGGCAATTGTACAAAAGTCGTCAACTGGAGCAGGAACAAACGTAATTGCAGGTTTAGCAACAGGTATGATTTCAACTTTCCCAACGGTTTTATTATTCGCAGCGGCAATTTGGTCAACGTATGCTTTAGCAGGATTTTACGGAGTAGCTTTAGCAGCTTCAGCCATGATGGCAACTACTGCAATGCAATTAGCGATTGATGCTTTCGGACCAATTTCTGACAACGCAGGTGGAATTGCTGAAATGAGTGAATTACCAAAAGAAGTTCGTACACGTACAGATATTTTAGATTCAGTTGGTAACACAACTGCAGCAACAGGAAAAGGTTTCGCAATTGCTTCAGCAGCGCTAACTTCATTAGCTTTATTCGCAGCTTATGTAACCTTTACTGGAATTGACGGAATTAATATTTTCAAAGCACCAGTATTAGCGATGTTATTTATCGGAGGAATGATTCCTGTGGTATTCTCGGCATTAGCTATGAATTCTGTTGGAAAAGCAGCTATGGATATGGTATATGAAGTACGTCGCCAGTTTAAAGAAATTCCAGGAATTATGGAAGGAACTGGAAAACCAGAATACGCAAAATGTGTTGACATTTCAACAAAAGCGGCTTTACGCGAAATGATGTTACCTGGAATCATGACTATCGGTTTCCCAATCGCAATTGTATTATTAGGTAAATTAGTTTACGGAGACAATAACCAATTAATTGCGGAAATGCTAGGTGGGTATATGGCTGGAGTTACCGTTTCTGGTGTACTTTGGGCAGTTTTCCAAAACAACGCCGGTGGTGCTTGGGATAATGCTAAAAAATCTTTTGAAGCTGGAGTTATGATTAATGGTGAAATGACTTTCAAAGGTTCAGACGCTCACAAAGCTGCTGTAACTGGAGATACAGTTGGAGATCCATTCAAAGATACATCTGGACCATCAATGAATATCTTAATTAAATTAACGTGTTTAATTGGATTAGTAATTGCGCCAATCTTAGGAAGCGGTCACGATGCTGGAGATAATAAAATGGCCGCTTGTTGTTCTACAGATAAAAAAGAAATGGTTTGCAAAGAAGGTAAATGTGATTTATCGAAATGTGCTACTATGACAAAAGAGGAATGTGCTAAAATGTGTGAAGAAAATGGTTGTTCTCAAGAATGCAAAGATAATTGTATGTCACAATACGATGAAAACGGTAAATATATCGGAGATGCGCATGTACATGGTCCAAATTGTGATCACGATCACGATGCAGATTATGAAAAACGTCACCAAGATAATAGTCCTGTAGTAACACAACAAGAAACACAAAGCATCCAAATTAAAAGAGAAGTCTTAAAAGATGGAAAAGAAAAAGCAACTGTAACTATTACAAGTACAGTTGATGGAAAAGAAAGTAAAACTGTTAAAGTTTTAGAAGGAACTAAAGCAGAAGTAGATGCAAAAATTGCAGAAATAGATAAAAAATAATCTCCTAAAAAACAGATTTTTTAAAAGCCTTACAAATTGTGAGGCTTTTTTTATTTAATTTTAGCCAAATTACAAACACAACCAAAATGTTTAAAAAAAGTCTACTACTACTTTTACTATTTGTTAATCCCGCTTTTTCGCAAAAGGAATTGGCTATAATTCCTAAACCATCTTCTAACTATGTTGATGAAGAAACTTTTGTTTTAAATAACGAAACTCAAATTCAAGCTGACTCCCTTTTTTTTGAAGTCCAATATCTTCAAGAAGCCATTAAATCGGAAACTAATCTAAATTTAAAACTAAAATTAAATTCTGAATTTTCAGAAAATGTCATTGTATTTGAAAAAGTATATCCTTATTATGAAAAGGATTACAACAAGGATTATTATTCCTTATTTATATGGGAAAATAGGATAATACTATCTGCTTATCATAATCAAGGTTTTTTTAATGGGATTCAGACGCTTTTACAAATAGTAGCTACTAATAAAAAAGATAAAATCAACCTACCTTGTATACAACTTAATGACAAGCCTACATACAAATGGCGTGGCATGCATCTCGATTGCGCAAGACATTTCTTTCCAAAAGAATTTATCAAAAAATATATCGATTATTTGGCAATGTATAAATTTAATACGTTTCATTGGCATTTAACAGACGATCAAGGTTGGCGCATTGAAATTAAAAAATATCCAAAATTAACGGAAGTTGGTGCCTGGAGAAATGGCTCCATGATCGGACATTATAACGATCAAAAATTCGACGACAAACGCTACGG
>JAUMDQ010000196.1:0-14961 GCA_032121715.1 Flavobacterium sp. | reverse complement strand
GTTTTGAAAATGAACGAGAGAAAAAAGAGCTTGTGGCTAAAAATCCGTATTTGAATCAGAATTCGGTTACGGTTTTAATTCCAGAATCACTTTGGAATGGAAAAGTAGGGGAAACAATCAGAGAGAAATTTGCTGCTCCAATTGTTGGTTTGCACGATTGCGAATCGGTTTTTACGTTAATGCCTATTCACACCAATTATTTTCCTAATGACGCGAAAGTTTCTAGAAATATTTTGATTATTTCTTCAAGTTTTAAAACGCAAACCACACATGTGAAAAATAAATTTACTGAAAACCAGCATATTTATACGATTCAAGGAAAAAACCAAGAAATTTTGTTGAAACAATTGCAAAATGCTGCAAAAGAAATTATGAATACGTTTTATAATTCGGAGATTAATTTGATTTTAGCGAAAAATAAAATAAATACCAAGCTGCAAAAACAAATTAAAAAGCAGTTTTCGGTTGACATTCAAATTCCAACAGAATATAAGAAAGGATTACAAGGTGAAAACTTTTTGTGGTTGCGAAAAGAAGTCGGTTCAGGTTATAACAATATGTTAATTTATACGGCAAGTTTTTCGGCGTTGTATAATAAGAATGCTATGGTAACCAATAGTTTATTTATCCGAAATCAGGTTTCTAAAAAATATGTTTTAGGCAAAACGGATGGAAGTTATATGATTACAGAACAAGCGTATTATCCGAGTTTTCATACTACAGAAATTCAAAACAATTTAGCTTACGAAATGAGAGGAAATTGGGAATTTCACAAAGATTTCATGACTGGACCTTATTTAAATTTTGCCATAAGAGACAACAAACGTAAAAGGTTTATTATTATTGATGGTTTTGCTTTTAACCCAATTCATTCCAAAAAAGAATTATTATTTGAAATGGAAGCTATTATTAAATCGACTAAAATATTATAAATGATACAATTCAAAATAAAGCCATTTAACGAACTTTCTACGACAGAACTATATGAAATACTACAATTGCGTTCAGAAGTGTTTGTTGTGGAGCAAAATTGCGTCTATCAAGATATTGATAACAAAGATCAAAAAGCGATTCACGTTTTAGGCTATTACGAAGGCGTTTTGGCTGCGTATTCCCGGCTTTTTAAACCGAATGCCTATTTTACAGATAGTTCTATAGGTCGTGTGATTGTAAAAGCAACGCATCGAGATAAAAAATTAGGGCACGATTTAATGCGAACTTCAATTTTAACGATAAAAGAATTGTTTCAAGAAACGAACATTACGATTTCCGCACAATTGTATTTGCAAAAATTTTACGAAGGTCATGGTTTTGTTACCGTTGGCGAAAGTTACTTAGAAGACGATATTCCGCATATTGAAATGAGGAAAGTGTAGTTTATTCTTCTTTGTAAAGGGCATAAATTTTGTAAAAAAGCAAACCTAAAAAGATAATAAAAGCACTTAACGAAATGTATAAAGCACCACTGCTATTTTGGATTTTAAAATAGCAGACAAGAAGATAAAATACCATAGGAAGGATGCTCCATTTAAGTATTGTTTTTTCCGTGTTTTTTAGTTTAAAATTAAACATAGAAGAATAGATTTATTCTTAAAATTACATTTAATTTTAGAAATAAATTTACGGGAAATCCGTAATAAAAGTTAAAGAAGTGTTTTAAATCTTCGTAATCACCAATTCTACTCTTCTGTCGTATTGCGAACCTTTTCCTAATGGTTGTGTGTTTCCGTAGCCTTTGAAAGTCATTCTAGCTTTACCAATTCCGCGAGTTTGTAGGTATTTATAAACACTTTGTGCTCGGTTTTTAGAAAGTTCCCGTTTTCGTGTTCCGCTATCAATCGCTTCTTTATGAAAAGTGGGCGTACAACACACGTGACCTTGAATTTCAATGTTTATTTTAGGATATCTTTTTAAAAGAATGGTAATTTTATCTAATTCTTTTTTAGAGCTTTCTTTTAGTTTGCTACTTCCGGCATCGAAAAGTAATTTATCTAAATAAATTCGGTCGCCTTCTAAAGCATTTTTTCTAATCGTAGAATATAAACCAGGAATATTTAAATCTTCCACCACAAAAGGTTTGAAGTTTAAAACCACATCTACACGACGGTTTTTAGAACGCGCTTCTGGTACATTATCTTCCAAATCTTCGTCAATCATTACCTTTCCTTTTCCTTCAATTTTAACGATGATTTTATATTTCACACCTTTTTTCACCAACATATTTTTTACACTATTGGCCCTGTCTTGAGATAATTTGTAGTTGTAATCCACTTTTCCCACATCATCACAATAGCCGTAAATAGAAACACTTTCTAAACGTGTGGTGTCAATTAGACTTAAAAAATGAACAACAGCTTCTGATTGCAGTTGTTTTATTTCTCGAACATCAGTATCGAAATAAATAGAGTGAACGGTTTGTTCTTGAGAAAAACCAACAAATGTGGAAAGTAATACTAGGGCAAATACAAATTTCTTCATATTATTTTTTTAAAATTTTATTATATTCTGTTGGGTTATTTACAATTTGTTGCGCTTTTAAAACGTCTGAATATTTGGTAGAAACATAATCGTAAAAGGCTGTTCTATAACCATATCTCAATAATAATTCTTGTAAAAGTAAACGTTTTATTTCGTCTTTATTTTTGTCTAATTCTTTGTCTTTCGATTTCTCAATCGCAGTTTCTAGTTGTTTAATTTCAACAGTTAAATCACCATCAATTTTATCTTTTTTAGCAGCTTCTAAAAGGTTTTTTAGTGATTTGTCGATATTCGTACTGATTTCAACCTTTTCTTTCTTTAAATACGCTTTAAACTCATTGTATTCCGCATCTGAAATACTTGAAACACTTTTTGCAGTCGGATTTCTGTAAAATAAAATATTCGCAAACTCGAAAACCGCATCAGAATTGGCAATACTTAAACTGATGTTGCTTTTTTTCATATCGGCAATTTCCACATCTGGTAAAACGCCACCACCATCATAAACCGTTCTTCCGCTTTTCGTTTTGAAGGCATTAAATTCTTTTTCCGAAGTTTTTATTGCTTTTCCGCTGGCATCTTTTTTGCTATAATCGGTTGCTTGAATACATCTTCCAGAAGGCGTGTAATATTTAGAAATAGTTACTTTTACTTGAGTTCCATATGTTAAATTAAACGGACGTTGTACCAAACCTTTTCCGAAACTTCTGTTTCCCACAATCACTGCTCGGTCTAAATCTTGCAACGCACCGGAAACAATTTCAGAAGCAGAAGCACTTCTATCATTTACAATAATGGCTAAAGGAATTTCCGTATCAACTGGTGTGTTTTTTGTTTTGTAGGTATGATTGTGAACCGTATTTTTCGATTTTGTAGTGGTAATTACTTCGTCTTTTGGGACAAATAAATTACAAATATTTACGGCTTCGTGCAACAAACCTCCTGGATTGTCTCTTAAATCTAGAATTATTTTGGTGGCACCTTGTTCTTTTAACGTCAATAAAGCCGCTTTAGTTTCCGCAGAAGCTTTTTCATTAAATTTTTGTAATACAATGTAACCGGTGTTATTTTCCAATAATTTAAAATAAGGAACCGCTTTTATTTCCACCTCATCTAAAACAATTTGTCCTTTTTTTTCTATTCCTTGTCGGAAATAAATAATATCAATTTTGGTGTTTTTGGCTCCTTTTAATAACTGAGAAGCATCGTCTTTAAAGTCTTTTAAAACCACATCGCCAATTTGAGTAATAATATCGCCAGCTCTGAAACCTGCTTTATCTGCTGGCATATTTTGGTAGACTTCTTTTAAAATTATTTTGTCGTCTTTTCTGGTGATTAAAGCGCCAATTCCGGTGTATTCTCCAGTATTGTTGATTTTAAATTTCAACACATCTTGTTCATCAAAATAAACGGTGTATGGATCTAATTCTGCTAACATGCTTTTTATGGCCACGTCCATTAAATTACCGGCATTGGTTTCGTCTACATAATTCTGATTAACAGTTTTATATAGGCTGGTGAAGATTTCAATTTGTTTGGCTAAGGCAAAAAAATCGTTTTGAAAACTTACTGCGACAAATAAAAATCCAGCCACAAGTGTTGGAATAATTACCTTTTTTTTATTTAGAAAACCCATGAGTTGTAGTTTAATTTTTTACGAATTTAATTAAAATCTGCAAAAACCAATCCAAAGTTATAATTTACTTAACGGTTTCCTTAAATTTTTGGAACAATTGAATGGTTTTTTCTTCAATTTCTTGGTACGAAAGTTTTTCTTTAGTTTGATAAAAAAACATTAACGCATATGGCTTCTCCAGGTTTTCTTTTAACAAATCTTGATTCAAACGATAACATTCTCTCAAAACCCTTTTAAAATAATTTCGGTCAACGGCTCTTTTAAAATATTTTTTAGAAACCGAAACACCCATTAACACTTTTTCTGAATTTTGCTCATCCGAATTTTCTACATAAACCAATCGCAACGGATATTTCGACACGGATTTTCCTTCAGAAAACAAACGGTCAATTGTTTTATGGCTTTTAAGTTTTTCGTTTTTTGGGTAAGAAAATTGCATGTTGCAAATGTATAAAAAAAAAGCCATCTTGTTTTTAGCAAGATGGCTTTAGATTTTTTACTGTTTGAAACAGCACTAATTTTTTATGATTCTTTTGGTAATGGTATTGTTTTCTGTAGAAATTTTTACAAAATAAAGGCCATCAGAAACATTTGATAAATCAATATTTGTTTGATTATTACTAATTTCTAATTGATTTTTTTGCAGGATTAATTTTCCACTAATGTCATAAACATCAATCTTGATTGGGTTCAAGTTTCCGAAAGAAATATTAAAAATTCCATTAGAAGGATTCGGGAAAACCGCAATTTGATTCGCCTCAAAATTTTGCACAGATAAAACACCGTTAATTACAAAATCATCCACTTTTACACCTAATTGGTTTACTCCTTCATCAGCAATAAATACAATTCTGAAAATTACATTTGTTTCCGTATCTAGTGTCGCTAATCCGTAAGAATATGTGTTAAAAGTTGTGTTTGTTCCGGTCCATTGTGCACCCACACAATTGTTACAATCTGATCCGGTTGTTGTCGGCGTTCTATTACTATTGTACCAACCCGTTCCCATTGAACCTAACACATTCCATGTATTTCCTAAATTTGTAGAATATTCCACATAAACAATATCCCAATTTACTTCCATATCAAAAGCCATTTTAAAGCTAATTTCAGGATTTGAAATAGTAGAAAGATTATAACATTGAGAAACTAAATAGGATTTTGAAGAATCAGAATAGTTACCAGACAAACTAGTCAAATAAGCTGGGTTTCCAGATGTTTGTAACACATCGCCAACTCTATTCCCTCTTGTCCATCCCGCGCCTTCAGAAATTACAACTAATTCATCTGAAGCGTTTGTAAAAGTATTGACAACACCAGCCACACCACTATCATTCGTATAAAAAGTGGTTGCGCCTGCGTTGTTGTCAGAAAAAGCATCACCAGTTGTGGTAACAACAAAATCTAAATCGTGCACACCTCTTGTAGTAATTATTGCTGGTAAATCTATAGTTTGGTTTGCCGAAGCCGCAATGCTTCCAGACCAATTGTAAACATAAGGAGTTGCATCAACTGTATAATTTACAGTTACATTTGTTATGGCATTTGAACCACCATTTTTAACTACAATTTGAGGAGTTACAGAAGCACCGCAATTAATATTTATACCTGGATTGTTAACAGATACGAATTTCACATCTGTAGCAGGAATCTGAATAGGAATATCTGATTGCCAAATTCCACGACCATAAGTGGCTGCAATAATTTTAGCATCTTCTAAATTAATTTCTAAATCTCTTACAGAAACGTTTGGTAAATTAGTATCAAAAGGTTGCCATGTTGCCATAGAATCGTCTTTATAATACACACCTAATGATGTACCAACATACAAAGGATTATCTGTGTTTCTTCCTTGGTGAACGATGCAGTTTTTACCTATTGCTGGCAATCCAGATGCAATATTGGTAAAAGCGGTTCCACCAGTTGTAGAAATCATGGCTTGTCCACCTGCACCGGAAGTAGTTATGTATACAATATTACTGTTTGAAGAGTGAACGGTAACACTTGTAATTGTTGAACCTGAATAAACAGATGAAAAAGTTACTCCTGCATTTGTGCTTTTGTATAAAGAGGTGCCATTTACAACATAAATAATATTATCATTAGAAGGATCTATAGAAACAATCTCTAAATTTCCAGAACCTACAGAATTGGTGTTTTGTTGCACCCAAGCGCCACTTACTAATTTATATAAGCCATCATAACCCGCATACATGTTTCCTTGACTATCCCCTCTTAAAGGTGTAATCCAGTTTCCATCTATACCTCCTGGCGATCCCACACTCCCTGTGCTAGAATTTCCTGCAGTATTTGAAATATACATAGAAGAACCATATTGAATGAAGCCATAATATAAATTACTGTTTGCCTGACTCACAGCAGCATCCATTCCGTCTGCTCCATAATAATTTTTCCAAGCAGCATCACTGTAGGCGTGTCCACCATTATCTTGTAAACCTCCAACCATTTTTCCAGCTGAAGTTTTAGAAACAGAAACTCTGTAAAATTGACTAATTTGTAAACCCGCTGTTAAATCCGTAAAAGTAGTTCCGTTATTTGAACTTACATAAATTCCTCCGTCACTTAAACAGAATAATTTTCCATTAATGTATTGTAAATGATGAATATCAGCATGAGTATATGACGCACTTGTAGGACTACTCCAGTTATTTACTTTTGTTACTGTTGCTCCACCATTTGAAGACTTCCAAACATTTAAACATCCTGTAAAAACTAAATCTTTGTTGGTGTTGGATACCGCAAAAGCTAAATCGTACCAACTTTGACCAGATTCTAAAACATCTGTGGTTCCAGATGTTTTTGTAAAGTTTGTGCCGCTATTTGTAGAACGATAAATTCCTAATAAACCATTATCAACTGGCGGACCATTTGTTGGTAGTTTAACACTTAACACATAAACATAGTTTGCATCTGCTGGTGTAACATCTAAAATCATTCTACTAGTTTGTGCCGCTGTTGACAGTCCAGAAGTAATATTTGTAAAAGAATCACCCGTATTTGTTGATTTATAAAATTTAAATCCTGCAGTACCTGATGAATTGTAACCTGTAGCATAAACAACAGTTGGATCATTTGGTTTAAAACGAATTGACCCTTGCGAAAAATCACCAGTTTGTTCTACTGTCCAAGTTGTTCCACCGTCTATAGTTCTGTATAAACCAGCAGAAGTAGCACACAACAATATTTGATTGTTTGTTGGATGAAGAATTAAATCACCCGCTTGATTTCCAGTTCCAGTGAAAGATAAACCTGCACTAATCCATGGGCCACCATTTACAGATTTTAAAACCCCAATTGAATAGGTGTCTGAAGAGTCTTTATCTCCTGTTGCAATATATACTGTTAAGTTTCCTGCGCTAAGATGGTCGATGGCAATACCTGAAATACCAATTTGAGGCAATTCATCCGATAACGGTGTCCAAGTTGTTCCAGAATTTGTAGATTTCCAAACACCACCAGCAGGCGTACCCACATAAATAGTATTTGAATCTAGTGGATCAATTGCCACTGCACTTGTTCTTCCTTGACCAGAAGACCAAGAACCCGTGTTTGTATGTGTAAATGGACCAACAGGTTGCCAATTACTTGGCGGAAGTGCGAATAAAGAACTACTTTTATTTGTCTTTGCGTTGTTTTTTTCTTGCAAAGCAGCAAAAAGTTGTTGAGGTGTAATAATTGTTCCGTCCGGATTTAGTTGATTTTCATAAAAACTTTCCCATCTTTTAAAAGGTTTGTGTCCGCCTCCTTTAATATTTTTGTCATGGGTTTCCCAGTAGGCATTAAAGGCATCTACTTCGTTTTGAAAACTAGTGTTTTTTGAATTTGGATTCTGTTTTTTCCATGGCGTGTTTGGATTGTATTGGGAAAATCCAATAACGGAAAAAAGTAAAAATAATCTTAAGTAGGTGTTTTTCATTGTGTTAGTAGTTTGTTAGGTTCCGCAAACATACTAAAAAGTTTTTAGGAATTGTTAAAAAAGTTAGTTCTAATGCCAAGTTTTTATACTTTTGTAACTAAATTTTTCATGATGTTTAAAAACAAATTTTTTACAATTTTCTTCATAAGTTTATTAGTTGCCATTTTTTTTTCTATTTATACTTTAATCAATAGAAAAAATTTACCTATAATTACTCCAAGAGATGTAAATCCTGAATTAGTAGATTCTTTAGTGCAACATATTGGTTACAATCATAAAATTGCGCCATTTGCCTTTACGAATCAGAATGGAAAAACAATTACCAATAAAGATTATGAAGGAAAAATTTATGTAGCTGATTTCTTTTTTACAACATGTCAAACGATTTGTCCGAAAATGACCGACAATATGGTTTGGTTGCAAGATAAAATTAAAAACAATCCGAAAGTAAAATTGCTTTCTCATTCTGTTTTTCCAGATGAAGATACGGTTGAGGTATTGAAAAATTATGCCAAAGAAAAAGGGGTTATCGATGGAAAATGGAATTTAGTGACTGGAAATCAGAACGAAATTTATAAAATAGCACGTCAATCGTATTTAGTTGTAAAAACGGGTAAACCAGAAGAAATGTACGATATGGTGCACACCGAAAATTTTGTTTTAGTAGATCAAAAAGGTAGAATTAGAGGTTTTTACAACGGGTTAAACATCGATAAAAAAGTAAAAGGTGAACAAAATTTGACGCAGTTAGTTGAAGATATTGAGTTTCTTTCAGAAAAAGATTAATTGTATTTCATCTTTCTTAAAATTCGTAAACTTTCTTTAAAATAGATATATACCAGCGGGTTTTTGTAGGTTTTTAAAACGCTTTTAGCTTCAATCAATTTGTGTTTGGCATCTTTAAAATCGTTTAAATAACAAATCATTAGCGTATGTGGAATTCGCAACACTTCCGTTTCTGAAACTTCTTTGTTTTTGTGTAATTTTTGAATCGCAATTAATACCGAATTATAAATATGATGCAGTAATTTTTTATTGTATTGTGGCGGTTCAAACAGCATTTGGGTTTCCATTTTATAATAGCCGTTATCGTAAAAATTGAAGGTTAATTTTTCCAACGGATAATAACTAGTTTTGTCATTCAAACCTAATTTTACGTATTCTGTAATTGTAAAACTATCCTTGTCATAATTAATTATTACTTCATCTTGATTGGAATAAAATAGCTTTATTTGTTCGTTTATTAATTCAATATCTACACGGGAATAATACGTTTCGTTTCGAACCACATTTTTTTTCCCAGCCCAACACACCACAAAATTTTCTTTAAAAACCTGATACTGATTGTCTAAATCTTTATGTCTGATTGTGATAAAATCTAACACGCCATCCAAAGTATATTTAATATTGTTTCTAGAATTATTTTCAATACTAATTACCGTTTCTACATTGGATTTCGAAGGAGAAATTTTTTCTTCCGTAGGTGAAGTATTGCTTCCAATTCGAATAAAAGTGTTTCCGGTGTAAATCGTATAAATATTTTTCTTAAAAAAAGAGACTTTATTTTTAGGTTTAATCGTAACCAAACCCACCACTTTTTCCTTGGGTAAATTTGGAAAAGGAATGTTATCGTAGGTTATTTTTGGTGGATTTTCTAAATAGGCGTTGACTAGGTTTTGTATGCGACTATCGTCAAAAAAATCATCACCAACAATCTCATTATCATCATCTTCCACACCAACAACTATATAAGAATTGTTAAACGGATTCGAATTCGATAAGGCGCAAATATGTTTTAAAAACTTCCCTTTTCCTTCTTTGGAATGCAAATTCAATTGACGCTTTTTATCATAAAAACTGTTTTCGTTATTATGAGCCAATAAATTTTTAATAAGAAGTCGTTTATTAATCATTTTTAAGGAATTTTAGTTCCAATGCTTTCAGTCCAAATAGCAAACCAATCTTCAATTTCCAACTCGAAATTTTGTAATTTTTGTAAAGTTTTGATGCGTTCCACACTCGTAGTTCCTACAACTGGTTTAATTTGTGCCGGATGTTTTAAAATCCAAGCTAAAAGCAAAATATCTTCTGGTAAATTATATTTTAAAGTTAGTTTTTGCAATAATTCTTTTAATCGAATCGTTTGTGGAACGTCTTCTTTGTAAATAGAACCTAACGGATTCCAAGCCATAGGTTTGATGCCGTGCAATTGCATATAATCTAATTCTCCATTTAGCATAGGTTGCAAATGTGTCGCCGAAAATTGTATTTGATTATACGTCACCGCTGTAAATTTTCGAATTAAATCCGTTTGTGAAGGCGTAAAATTCGACAAACCAAAATGTACAATTTTTCCTGAAATTTTCAATTCTGAAATCGCTTCGGCAATCACTTCTGTTTCCATTAACGGACTTGGTCGATGCAACAACAACACATCAATATAATCGGTTTTTAAATTTTTTAACGAATTTTCTACACTAGAAATGATATGTTCTTTGCTGTAATCGTAATGTTTAATGCTATAATGTCTTTGGTCACAAACATATTTTATACCACATTTTGTGATGAAATGAACACTTTCTCTATCAACATTTATTTGTTTCCAAGCTTTTCCAAAATCGGCTTCTGTTGTATATCCACCATAAATATCGGCATGATCAAAAGCACAAATATTTTCCGACAAACAGGTTTCAATAAGTTGTTGAATTTCTGTTGTATTGAAATTTTTTCCCCATTCACCCCAATTCATGGTTCCGGCAATAATTGATGATTTTTGTATCGGCATAATTGTAAATTTTCATTAAAAATAATAAGTATTTCTTAATTATTCACTAAAATTAGACTATTTACTCATAATTTAACGGACAATTAACAACAAAAAATATTTTTATATTCCAACTTGCATTGTTAAAGTATTTTTTTAAAATTTACACCCAAATTAAACCAAACAAAATGCAAGAAAATAATACAAGCATCGACATAAGTGCTATTAATGAAAAGATTGAGAGAGAAAGCGCTTTTATTGATTTATTAACTTCAGAATTAAGCAAAGTCATCGTTGGTCAGAAATCAATGATTGAACGTTTGTTGATTGGTTTGTTAGGACAAGGTCACGTTTTGTTAGAAGGAATGCCTGGTTTAGCCAAAACCTTAGTGATTAATACACTTTCAAAAGCGGTTCATGGTAGTTTCCACAGAATTCAGTTTACTCCTGATTTGTTACCAGCAGATGTTGTCGGAACAATGGTGTATAATTTTAAAGAAAACGAATTCACCGTAAAAAAAGGACCAATTTTCGCCAATTTTGTTTTAGCAGATGAGATTAACAGAGCGCCAGCCAAAGTGCAATCCGCATTGTTAGAAGCCATGCAAGAAAAACAAGTTACGATTGGAGAAACCACATATAAATTAGACAATCCCTTTTTAGTTTTAGCGACGCAAAATCCTGTAGAGCAGGAGGGAACCTATCCGTTACCAGAAGCGCAAGTCGATAGATTTATGCTAAAAACTATCGTCGACTATCCGAAAATGGAAGAAGAGCAACTAATTATTCGTAATAGTTTAAAAGGAAGCGCGGAAACTATCAATCCAGTCGTGAGTATTGCTCAAATTATCAAAGCACAAGAAACCGTTAAAGAGGTTTATATGGATGAGAAAATCGAAAAATATATTTTAGATATTGTTTTCGCGACTCGTTATCCAGAAAAATACAGATTAGACAGTTTAAAACCGTTAATTAGTTTCGGAGCTTCGCCTCGTGGAAGTATTAATTTAGCGTTAGCCGCGAAATGTTACGCTTTCATCAAACGTAGAGGTTATGTGATTCCAGAAGATGTTCGCGCGGTTGTTCATGATGTTTTGCGTCACAGAATCGGAATTACGTACGAAGCTGAAGCCGAAAATATTACTTCAGAAGACATTATCAATAAAGTTTTAAATCAGGTTCAAGTACCATAATACTGCGACTGCGAACTGAAAATGGAAACTAAAGAGTTACTTAAGAAAGTCAAGAAAATTGAAATCAAAACCCGAAGATTGAGCAATCATATTTTCTCGGGCCAATATCATACGTCTTTTAAAGGACGTGGTATGACTTTTTCTGAAGTGCGACAATACCAATATGGCGACGATTTTAGAGCGATTGATTGGAATGTTTCCGCTAGAAATAACGATGCTTTTGTTAAGATTTTCGAAGAAGAACGCGAACTTACCATGATGTTGATGGTGGATTGCTCGGGTTCACAAAATTTTGGAACTTCAGAACAAAATAAAAAAGATATTGTAACTGAAATTGCCGCAACTTTAGCTTTTTCAGCCACACAAAACAACGATAAAATTGGTTTGATATTATTTACAGACGAAATAGAATTGTTTATTCCACCAAAAAAAGGAAAATCACACGTTTTAAGAATCATTCGTGAACTGATTGAGTTTCAACCGAAAAGCAAAAAAACCAATGTTTCTAGTGCTTTAGAATTCTTATCAAGCGTGATTAAAAAACGCGCTATTGTGTTTGTAATTTCCGATTTTATGACATCTGATTTTCAAAAACCGTTACAAATTGCGTCAAAAAAACACGATGTAACCGGAATTAGAATTTACGATGCTCGCGAAAAAACCTTACCAGATGTTGGAATTATTCAAATGCAAGATGCTGAAACAGGCGAATTGGTTTGGATTGACACACAAACACAAGCTACAAGAATGGCTTACGAAAGAAACTACAAATCGAAAGTGGAAAACTGCCATAATATGTTTAGCAAGTGCGCCGCTGGATTGGTAGAAACGGAAACGAATGAAAGTTACGTAACGAAATTATTAACCTATTTTAAAAGTAGAACATAATGAAATTTAGATTCTTATTTCTACTTATTTTCTCTATTTCGGTTGGGTTTTCTCAAACGGTTGGCACTTCTGTTTCTAAAAACGAAATCAAAATTGGCGAACAAATTCAGTTGACTTTAAAAACAAAAGTGAACGAAAAAGATTTAGTGGTTTTCCCAGATTTAGATTCGATTGGAAAATTAGAAGTTGTAGCATCATTTCCGCCAGAAAAAACAAAAAAAGCCAATCAAATTGAATGGATAAAAAAATACAATTTGACGCAATTTGATGCGGGTAAATATAAAATTCCGTCGTTAGAAGTTGTTGTTAATAAAAAGAAAATTAACTCTGAAAGCATTGAAATTTCAGTGGTTGATGTCGCTGTTGATACCACGAAACAAAAAATGCACGACATCAAAGAAGACGAAAACATCAACTTTAAAAATGAAGAGAAAAGTAAAGAATTAACAGATAAAGATGTGCTTTTAGGTTTGCTTTTTGCATTGGTTTTAGGAGCAATCTTTTATTTTATTCTTAGATTAAAACATCGTAATAAAAAGAAAGCGGAACAATATATTTCGCCATATAATAAAGCATTTTTACGCTTTTCGGAAGTAAATAATCAGTCAAATTCTAAAGAATATTATTCGGGTTTAACTGAAATTATTAAATCGTATTTTGAAAAAACATTAGAATTTTCAGCATTAGAAAGCACCACAGAACAATTTATTTTCAAACTAAAAAACGCAGTTGCCGAAAAGAAATTTGAAATTTCAGAAACAACCATTTCTCAAATAGAAAAGTTATTCACCAAAGCCGATTTGGTAAAATTTGCGAAGATTTCTGTTTCAGAAGACCAACAAAATACAGACAAAAAAGTCTCTGAAAATATCATTAGCGTATTTCATAAAACGCTACCAACTTCAGCCGAAGAACAACGTTTCGCTTTAGCTAAATTAGTAGAAGAACAAAGACAACATAAATATAAAAACATAAGACAAACGGCATTTATTGTAACGTTTTTGGTGTCGATTGTTTCTGTAGTTTTCTTTTTCGGATGGGAAAATGTAACAAACTATTTCAATGCCAAAATCAATGGAAAAGACGCCGATTATTACTTGAAAAAAGAGTGGATGGTTTCCGAATACGGCTTACCAATTTTACAAATCGAAACACCTGAAATTTTAGTTCGTGATTCGGTAACCTCTAAAAACCCAAACATTAAAAATATTTCCCAGTTTTCTTGGCAAAAAGTGTCAGATAAATTATCGATTTCCATCCAAACTGTGGCTTATAAAGATTCTATCAAACCTGATTTAAAAGAAATTTTTAATGATGAGTTAGGAAATTTAATGCAATTGCAAGTTAAAAAAATCAAAACCACAGCGAGAAAATTCAAAAATGTAAAAGACCTTTCTGGAGATATTTTAGAAGGAACTTATGAACTTAATGAGGATTCTGAAATCAAGCAAATGCGGTTTTTAACGGTTTTTATTTCGGATAGTTATGGTTTGCAAACGGTAAGAATTACGCACGAATCCAAAGATAAATTTGCCAAAAATTTCATGGAACGCGTTACCAATAGTCTCGAACAAATAAACCAAGATGATGATGAATAGTAGTTTTATGCATCCGCACTTTTTATGGTTGTTGTTGGTTCTTCCGGTAGCATTGTATTGGCATTATTTTATCAAAAACCAACAAGAAGTCGCTTTAAAAATGAGCACAACGGAAGGTTTGTCAACACAAAAATCGCTTTTAATTAAGTTACGACCTTTTTTGTATGTTTTAAAATTATTAGCGTTAGGTTTTATAATTATCGCTTTGGCTCGACCAAGAAACACACAAAAATCCAGTTATACGGACAATACAAGTGGAATTGACATCGTAATTGCTACCGATGTTTCAGGAAGTATGTTGGCAACGGATTTTAAACCTAATCGATTAGAAGCCATAAAAGAAGTCGCACATTCATTTATTCAAAAAAGAGTTAATGACAGAATTGGTTTGGTGGTTTATGCAGGAGAAAGTTATACCAGAACGCCAGTCACTTCTGATAAAGCGATGTTATTAAATTCGCTAAAAG
>JAUMDQ010000195.1:0-10041 GCA_032121715.1 Flavobacterium sp. | reverse complement strand
AATTATTAAGCCACGTTCTTATTCTATAGTAGATGTAACTCCAGGCGATATCAAAATGCTTGAAGATAAAAAGATAAAATAACATAACTTTAAATATACAAAAATGAGTGTAAACGCAAATCTTAGCGAAGCTAGCTTAATAGATAATATATTCGAAGGACGTAATAAAAGTTATGGTGCATACGAATTAAGAACGAACAGTTCTAAAAGAACCGTTTTAGCTTTAATTTTATCTTCGATATTTTTCATCGGATTGGTTGTTGCTTTATATCTTTCTATGAAAAGTAAAGAGAAAGTAGAAGAGAAAATCACTAAAGTGGAACTTAAAAAAGTTAATACACCACTTAAAAAAGAAGAAAAGAAAATTCTTGAGGAAATCAAAAAAGAAATTCCTATCGAAAAGGTGAAATCTGTTGTTGACATTGTTAAAAATGTTCCTCCTGTTGTTGTTGCAAAAAAAACAACTGATAAAGAAATTCCTCCAACAGATGAATTTAAAGATAAGAAAACAGGTTCTGATGATGTAAAGGGTGATGCTACTGCTCAAAAGCAAAAAGAAGGAGAACAAGCAGAAGAAGATCAAAAAGGAGATGATACAGATTATAATCAAATTTTTAACTCTGTACAAGTTCAAGCTTCGCCTCCTGGAGGAATTAATGCTTTTAGAAAACAAATTGCAAGTACATTCCGTTTACCAGAAGTAGATGAAACTACAACAGGTACTGTTATTGCTAAATTCGTAGTTTGGGATGATGGTTCAATTAGAGATATTGTAATTGTTAAAGAAAGTCCTGCCGGTTTAGGTTTAGGAAAAGAAGCAACAAGAATTTTGTCAAAATCTCCAAAATGGACACCAGGTATATACAATGGTAGAAGTGTAAAACAATACTATACATTACCTATTTCAATTCAAATTACTGCTTCAGAATAATATGAATTGGTTAAATAACTTAAAACAGAAATCGCCCAAACAGCGATTTCTGTTTATTTTAGGACTTTTAATATTTTGTTTTTATTTGGTTTTAGCATACTTAGTGGCCTTTTGGGATAACTTTCCTTTAGATCTAACAATAACAGGAAGAAGAACATTAGGAGCTTTGTTGTTGCTTTATGCTAGTTTCAGATTTTACAGATTAATTAAAAAAGAAGACGAGTAAGATGAAAAATATCTTCACCGCAATTTTATTTATAAGTGTTGTATTTAGTTTTGGTCAGGATAAAACCGTTCAGAAAAAAGTGACTACTGAAAAACCTGTTGTAGCACCAGTAAAAGTTGATCACAATAAAGAATCAACTCATCTTAAAGGTGATGCAGAAGTTACTACTCAAAAAGAGAACTCAGATTATTCTCAAATTTTTACAGCTGTACAAGTACAAGCTATTCCGCCTGGTGGAATGAATGCTTACAGAAAGTATATCTCATCATCTTTTAAATTGCCAGAAGTTGATCAAACTACAAAATGTAATATTGTTGCTAAGTTTGTGGTTTGGGATGATGGCTCAATCAGGGATATTATGATTCTTAAAGAAGAGCCTTACGGATTAGGTTTGGGTAAAGAATATGTTAGGCTTTTAAAAGAATCTGAAAAATGGACTCCAGGATTTGTAAATGGTAAAAGTGTAAAACAATTTTATACAATGCCAATTGCAATTCAAATACAAGGTTCAGATGAAGATCATAATCCTAACAAAGGAGTAATAAAAGAAGAAACACCAATTGTAACTGAAAACAATATTACTTCACCTGAAAAACAAGCTGAACCAATAGGTGGGATTGACAAATTCTACAAAGATTTATCCTCTAAAATACAAGTTCCAGAAGTTGAAGTTGCTGGCAATTACAAAACAAAAGTAAAGTTTGTAGTAAACCAAGATGGAAGCCTTTCTGATTATCAGGTTTTAGAAGAAACGCCATCTAATGTTGGATTAGGTCAAAATGTTATCAAATACTTACAGAGTATTGAAAATTGGACTCCAAGCGAGCAAAACGGTAAAAAAGTAAAAATGTATTTTGTATTACCCGTTACTTTAAATATTGAACCTGAATCAGTAATAAAGAAAAAAGACTAACATGAAAAAAATAGTTTCCATATTTGTACTACTTGTTTTTGTAGTTTTCGCTTGTAAAAAATCAGAAAATGCTACTGAAGACGAATCTTATGTAAAAGGTAAAGCCGAAATTTATGTCGATGAATCCTTATTGCCAATTGTGGAAGACCAAGAACTGGTTTTCGAAAACAAATACCCTAAAGCCAACATAAAATTAATTCCTCAATCCGATTCGGACATCGTTAATTTATTGTTACAAAGAAAAATAGACATTGCCGTTTTATCTCATGAACTAACAACAACACAAGAAAAAACTTTAAGAGATAGAGATGTTATCGGAAAAAACACACCATTTTGTTCGGATGCCATCGCACTAATCGTAAATCAAGGAAATGCTAAGACAACAATAACCACTTCAGAAATATACGAAATTTTAAAAGGTAAAAAAACAGAGGTTCAATATGTTTTTGATAATGAAAATTCAAGTGCTTTAAGTTTCTTAATGAACAAAGCGGGTGTTAAATCTTTACCAAAAAGTGTGACTGCACTTAAAAATAACTTAGAAGTTATTAAATTTGTTTCCGAAAATAATAATTCAATTGGTTTTGTAGGTGTAAATTGGTTATTAAACCCATCACTTGAGTTGGAAACTACTGTTAATAAAGTAAAAGTTTTAGCGGTAGGTTCAACGATTGAAAATGCTGTGAAGCCAACACAGACTTACATTGATACAAATGAATATCCTTTCGTAAGAAAAATATATTTGTTAAATTATCAAGGCCGAACAGGTTTAGGCATGGGATTTGCTTCCTTTATGAAAAGTGAAGTTGGTCAACGTATTATTCTTAAATCAGGATTAGTGCCAGTTAAAATTCCAACAAGAGAAATCAGAATAGTAAAAAATAATAAAAAGAAATAAAAAAAGTAGAAATGAAAACAGTTATTTTATCAAGTTTTGCCACTATTTTTACTACATTAGTAGTAAACGCTCAAGATATTGAGCAGGTTAAAAAAACAATCGATGCAGAAAAATTTTCTGATGCTAGAAAATCATTAAAATCTATGGTTGCTGCTGCGCCAGATAAAGGTAAAAATTACTTTTATTTAGGTCAAGTATATGTAGCTTTAGAAAAACAAGATTCTGCAAGAGTTTATTTTGAAAAAGGTAAAACAGCTAAAGATGCAGGTCATTTAAATTTAATTGGTTTAGGTCAATTGGAATTATTAGACGGTAACAAATCTGCAGCAGAAACTCATTTTACTAATGCATTAGCTTTTGCAAAAAAGAAAAATACAGAAGAGCAAATTTATATTACGCAAGCATACTTAAAAGCAACGACTCCTGATAATTCAAAAGCCTTACTTGCAGCAAAAGCAGCAGTGGCTAGTGATCCAAAATCAGCTTTAGCTCAAGTGGCTTTAGGTGATGCTTTGGTAGCAAATAGAAATATCAATGATGCATATGTAGCATACAGAACAGCTGGTGAATTAGATAAAACATTATTAAGAGCACAATTACAGTTAGCTATTATTACTAGAAATGCGCAAGCTTTTCCAGAAGCATTAAAAGCTTTCAATGATATTATAGCTGTAAATTCAAGCTACGGACCAGCATACCGTGAAAAAGCAGAAACAAATTTAGCTTGGGCTTATGCAAAAAAATCTCTTTTCGAAGAAAAAATTGCAGCAGCTTTAGAAGACTATAAAAAATACATGAGCTTAACAGATGTGTCAACAGATGCAAGAATGAAATATGCCGATTTCTTAATCTTATCTAAAAAATGGAAAGAATTAGAAACGGAAGCATTAGCTATTCAAAAAGTGGATAAAGTAAATCCAAAAGTATATAAATATTTAGGGTATGCGTATTCTGAAAATGGAAATCCAGAAGGTGCAATTAAATCTTTAACAGATTATATGTCAAAAGTTGATGTTAAGAAAATCAATGGGAAAGACTATTTATATTTAGCAAAAGCAAAATTAGCAACATCAATGGACGATAAAGGAATCGTTACTAATCAAGCTAAATTTAACGAAGCTATTGCAGATTTAACTAAAGCATCAGATCTAAATCCTATTTTATCTACTGAGTTTACCGAAATCGGAATCAAATTATATTCTGGTAAAGCATATTTAGAAGCTTCTAAAGTATTTGAATTATCAGTTAAAAATACAAATTCAAAAAGCTATAGCCGTGATAACTATTTATTAGGAAATTCAATTTTGTTC
Source organism: Flavobacterium sp. (assembly GCA_032121715.1). Taxonomy (GTDB): domain Bacteria; phylum Bacteroidota; class Bacteroidia; order Flavobacteriales; family Flavobacteriaceae; genus Flavobacterium. The sequence continues at coordinate 5,763 of JAUMDQ010000195.1, read as the reverse complement.
TATGCTGAAAATAAAACTGCTGCACAAAAAGCTGCTTTAACTACAGAATTCGCAAAAGCAAACAAAGCGTATGACGAATCTATCAAAGCTTCACCAAACGCACAAGATGTTTATTTCTATAAAGGACAATTAAACAGAGTTATTGGTACAAAAGAATCTAACGCACAAGCCGTTTTAGATTATGAAGGTTATGTAAAAACAGTTACTACAAAAGGTGACGCAGAACTTGCAAAACCAGCTGTAAGAGAAAATTTATTTGAAACGTACACATTCATTGGAGCAAACTACGCAACAACTGATAAAGTAAAAGCCATTGAAAATTTCAAAAAAGCAGCAGAGATTAATCCAAACGATACATTCGTAAAAGAATCTTTAAACGCTTTAAATAAATAATATATACATAAATTTTTAAAAAACCGATAGCGAAAGTTATCGGTTTTTTTTATTTATAAATTTTACGAAGCCATTTCCAGCTTTCCATTATAGTTGTCCTCATAAATAAGTAAAAACTAAATTTTGCCATAAAGCTTCCGCTAGTCGCTTTATGGCAAAAAGTTTTTATCTCATTTCTTTCCAACAAGCTACCATTACAATCTGGGCTAGATACTAGTCATTAAATAAAAACTTCCCACTTCTAACTTCTAACTTCTAACTTTGTACTATCTTTGCATCCAATAAATAAAATATGCTTAATAAAGAAACTCAAATATTAGTCAATAAAGGCGAAATGCTTCCGTTAATGGAAGAGTTTTACACCATTCAAGGCGAAGGATTTCATACAGGAACCGCAGCTTACTTCATTAGAGTAGGTGGTTGCGATGTAGGTTGCCATTGGTGCGACGTAAAAGAAAGCTGGAATGCCGATTTACACCCACCAACTTCTGTAGAAACCATCGTGACTAATGCAAAAAAATATGCCAAAACAATTGTCATCACTGGTGGTGAACCTTTAACTTGGGATATGAATCCAATTACAGGACAATTAAAAAATGCAGGATTAAACGTTCATATTGAAACTTCTGGTGCTTATGATGTAACGGGAACTTGGGATTGGTTTTGTTTGTCGCCAAAAAAAAACAAATTACCTGTTGAATCGGCTTACGCCATCGCAAATGAGTTAAAAGTTATCATTCACAACAAACACGATTTCATTTTTGCAGAAGAGCAAGCTGAAAAAACAAATAAAAACGCCATTCTATTCTTACAACCCGAATGGAGTAAGAAAGAAGAAATGACACCACTAATCGTAGATTATGTTATGAACAACCCAAAATGGAGAGTTTCACTACAAACACATAAATATTTAAATATTCCTTAAGTAGAATATTTCAAAGCAAAAATTCCAAATTTCAATCTGTATAAGATATTGAAATTTGGAATTTTTATTAAAGACTATAAGGTAAGTTTCGCCAAATAATCAAAATGTTCACCTTCTGCAACCAATTCACAATGTAAACCATTGGCAATTGCAGCATTTTGAAGGGTGTTGTAATCTAAATATAACCAAGGAAAAGTTTCTTCTGTTTCTCCTTTATATTGAACCGTAAAAGTTAATTCGCCATAATAACCATCTGCAGGAATACTATAAGCGCCATCTTCATCCTGGTCAAACATATAAATTAAATCAGACGAATCAATTAAAATTTGCCCACCTTCATTTAATAACGATTTCAATTTCTGTAAATACTTTGCCGTTTCATTCAAGGTTCCGAAAATTCCAGTTCCATTCATTAATGAAAGTATGGTGTCGAATTTGTTTTCCGTATCTAAATCTAAAATATTGGTAACTTTCACATTTTCAATTCCACGAAGTTGACACGCTTTTACCGCATTTTCAGAAATATCAATGGCAGTTACATCCAATTTTCTCTCGTTTTGTAATTCCAAAGCATGACTTCCTGCACCACAACCCACATCTAAAACTTTTCCTTTTGCTAATTGTAATGCTTTTTGCTCCAATTTTGGCATTTCGCTATAATTACGAAATAAATAAGCAACACTCATTTCATCCGCTTCGGAAATTGAAGTTTCTGTAATTAAATCTTCTGGTGAATTATTAGTTTGGTAATCAAGTATGGCTTTTCCAAAAAGGTCTTTCATTTTTTATATTTCAAAATTCAACATTCGTTATTCTTAAATCAACATTCAAAATCGTAGCTTTGCATCTTATTAATAGACGACATGTTAAAACCAGCATTAAACGAAATTCAAAAACTAGCCAAAGATACGCATATTGAAAACAAAAAATATTTCGATAAGCTAAAAAAACGTGTGCCTAAAAATTTAGATTATGTCATGCAAGATTTGCACGATGCTGAATTTAAGAAAACCGATTGCTTAGAATGTGCGAATTGCTGTAAAACTACTGGTCCATTATTCACAGATGCCGATGTAGAGCGTATTGTAAAACATTTAAAACAAAAACCACAACAATTTATCAATCAGTTTTTGCGTGTAGATGAAGACAATGATTATGTGTTGAAATCGGTTCCATGTACGTTTTTAGATTCAGACAACAAATGTTTTATTTACGATGTTCGTCCAAAAGCGTGTAGAGAATTTCCACACACTGATAGAAAAAAGTTCAATCAAATTACAGATTTGACTTTGCTAAACGTTGCGATTTGTCCAGCCGCTTTTAATATTGTAGAAAAAATGAAAATAAAAACACCTCTGTAATATGACAGTATTTAAATCTAAAATAGATTGGTGGTTTGGATTGGTTTTGGTTTATCCAATTTTCTTGAGTATAAAAAGCATACTAGAAGGTCAATGGATTGGATTGTTAGGACTAGGTTTTGTTGTCGGACTTATTTTGGTTTTCTCAAAGACTACTCGCTACATCATAAATGAAAATCAATTAATAGTTCAAAGTACTTGGATAGTAAACGAAAGAATTGATATTTCTAAAATCTCAAAAATCGAAAAATCGAATAGTGTATTAAGTTCTCCAGCACTTTCATTGGACAGATTAAGGATAAGATATAATAAATATGACGAAATTCTAATTTCTCCAAAAGAAAAAAAAGAATTTATCGACATATTGTTAAAAATTAATCCGACTATTGAAATTATTGATTAATTGTAAATCAAATAGTGCTTTCTCATTTGCTTGAAACTATTCAAATCAGCTTCCCAACTATTTCTAATCTCTTTTTCCGAAACGCCATTCACTATTTGTTCTTGTAGTTTTTTGGTTCCCGCTAATTTTGTAAAGAAATCATTAAAGAAAACCGTTTTATCAGAAGTATCAGCATATGCTCTAAGTAACCATTTTAATTCTAAACGTTTTACTTTTTCAATTTTGGTTAAATCTTCACCAATACACAACACATCTTTGTGCATCGGTTCTTTTGCTCCAAAATTAGAAATCGGTCTAAAGCTAAAATTGAAATTACTTAAAAACGGCGAACCATAAATCTGAAACTGCTTTTCCGTTCCTCTTCCAACACTCACATTTGTGCCTTCAAAAAAACACAAACTTGCATATAAGTTTATCGCTTGATCATTTGGTAAATTTGGAGAAGGCTTCACAGGTAAACTATAAATCATTTCTCTTTTATAATTCGTGCAAGGAATAACTTTCAATTTACATTGAATTCCATTCGTCAACCATTTTTCACCATTAATCATTTTTGCATATTCTCCAATTGTCATTCCGTGCAAAACAGGAATTGGGTGCATACCTACAAAACTTTTATGTTCCGTTTCTAAAACTGGACCGTCAATAATAGTGCCATTCGGATTTGGTCTGTCAAAAACTAAAAGTTCAATTTTGTTTTCTGCGCAAGCTTCCATCACATAATGTAATGTAGATATATAGGTGTAAAATCTCGCACCCACATCTTGAATATCAAAAATCATTACATCAATATCAACTAATTGTTCTGGCTTTGGTTTTTTGTTATTACCGTATAAAGAAATAATGGGTAAGTTGGTTTTACTGTCTTTGCCGTCTTTAATCATTTCACCTGCATCAGCAATTCCTCTAAAACCATGTTCAGGAGCATATATTTTTTGAAGGTTAATTTGTTTTTCTAATAAGAAATCAACCAAATGTTTTTTGTTTTCTACAATTCCTGTCGGATTCGTAACAATTCCAACTTTCTTATTGGTTAATAAAGGTAAATAGGCGTTATAATTTTCTGCACCCGTTTTAAACTTCCCATAATTTGAAACGGTATTCGTAAGTTGTGGCGTTTTATTAATATTTGCACTTGGTGTGTTCTTTTTCGAAGCACATCCAAAAGAAATTAATAGTATAGAAATAAATAAAAACGTATTTTTGAACTCAAATTTCATATTAAGCATATTTTGAATTTAGAATATTTTATTGCGAAACGACTTATTGTTTCTAAAAGTTATAAAAGTAGTGTTTCTTCCCCAATTATAAAAATTGCTATTTTGGCTATTGCCTTAAGTATTCTTATGATGGTGATGTCTGTGGCAACAGGTGTAGGATTACAACAAAAGATTCGTGAAAAAATTTCTGCTTTTAACGGACATGTTATTGTTTCCAATTTCGACGATAATCAATCTCAGGTTACTGCCGAACCAATTGATTCTAGGTTATTGCCTATTTCCCAACTAAAAAAGAATAGCTTTATCACACACGTGCAACCTATTATTACTAAAGGTGCATTAATAAGAACCGAAACAGATGTAGAAGGAATCATTTTTAAAGGTGTTGATGCTTCGTACCAATGGAATAACTTAAAAGAGTTTTTGGTCGAAGGAAAAATCCCTACTTATAAAGAAGGTGATATTAATGAAGTGTTGATTTCTCAGTTTTTAGCAAACAGACTAAAATTAAAAGTAGGAAGTTCGTTCAATACTTTTTTTATGAAAACGCAAGGAAAACTCCCAAGTGTGAGAAAGTTCAAAATTACGGGAATTTATAATTCGGGTTTTCAAGAATTCGACTCTTCATATATAATAGGTAACATCGAACATTTGCAACGTATCAATAAATGGCAACCCAATCAAATTGGAGCCTATGAAATTTTCATAGACGATTTCTCTAAACTAAATGAGCGTGCCGAAGAAATTTACAAAACCATTCCGCCTACATTTAATAGTGCATCCATTTCTGAAAAATACTTCAGTGTTTTCGAATGGCTAAAACTTTTCGATTTCAATATTTTGGTCATCCTTATTATAATGATAGGTGTAGCCACTATTAATATGGTAGTAGCCTTGTTAGTTTTAATATTAGAACGCACGCAATTAATCGGAATGTTAAAAGCACTTGGCGCAAGCAATTGGTCGGTACGTAAAATATTTCTATATAATGCCGCACATTTAATTTCAAGAGGATTACTTTGGGGTAATGGAATTGCCATACTATTATTAGTAATCCAAAAGAAGTTTGAAGTCATCAAACTAAATCCCGAAAGCTATTACGTGTCATCCGCTCCTGTTGATATAAATTTACTTCACATACTATTATTAAATGTAGGTACTATATTAATATGTGTACTGGTGTTGTTAATCCCTTCTTACCTAATCACAAAAATTTCTCCAATCAAAGCCTTGAAGTTCGATTAGAAACTTATTCTGCTTTTTACATTATAATATATACGGTTGTTGCTTTGTTACGTCAACCGTTTTTTATTTGAATCAACTATATTTCTACTATTATATATATGTATAATTTTTGAGGAGCTATTTCCTGCTCTCCGCTGTATCTTTTACAATTACACCCGACAAGTATTTAATACTTGTCGGGTGTAATTGTAAAAGGATGTCGCTCCTATCAGGGCT
>JAUMDQ010000194.1:0-3498 GCA_032121715.1 Flavobacterium sp. | reverse complement strand
AAACAAACCCAAAAACAGTTTAAAACTATTGAATTCTGGCAAAGGTTTATTTTGAATTTCGCTATGAAAAAATTCTAAAAAAGGATCGTAGAATAATTTACTTTCAAAGGCTCTTACCAATATTAATGCAAAAATTAATACCCCAACAAGAATCAGATTTTTTTTGCTAGTTATTACGTTTTGCATACGCTGAAAATTTAATTACCCAAACAATCCAAAAAACAAAAACAACACCATAAATTACTAGTGGGAAAACAATATTATGTAAGAATTCTTCATATTCCGGATAATTATATAAACCAATTGTAAGCAAAGCAATTCTTAGAATATTCAATACAAAAATTAAGACTGAACCGAATAAAATAAACAAAAAAGTGTTTTTAAACTTTGCCGAAAAAGCAAACACAAAAGAAGCAAAAAGTATAATCACACTAATTGCATTACAACCTTCGATAATTCTTGCTAAATATTTATTGAAATATAAAACCTTAAATGAGGATTCAAATTCATGTTTTCTGATTTCACACTCTTTACCAAAAAAAACCAACGTATTTTTAGTCTGTTGCGCCACAAACTCAGTTATTCCGTCTACTTCTTTGTTTTCCGCATTAAATTGATTCAAATAGAATTTGTAAATTAATGTAAAAATTAAATAGAACAAAACAAACTTGAGTAAGAAAACAAAAAAAGGTTTGTGCTGATTTATAGTGTTTTTCAAAATGTATGATTTTTAACAAAAATATAATTTTTACTTACTTATTAATACATAAATTTGTAAAAAAATAAAAAAATGCAATTCGAAAACTTAAAACCACAAGTAACAAGCATTGTAAATAGTGAAGTTACAAGAGATGAAAAACTTAAAAATATTTGTCAATTATTACAGGATACTATTTCCTATTACAATTGGGTAGGATTTTATTTTGCCAATCACGAAACTAAAACATTACATCTTGGACCTTATGTTGGAGCAGAAACTGATCATACTGTAATTCCTTTTGGAAAAGGAATTTGCGGACAAGTAGCCGAAAGCAACGCCAACTTTGTAGTGCCAGATGTTGCTGCACAAGATAATTATATCGCTTGTAGTTTTACGGTAAAATCAGAAATTGTTGTGCCTTTGTTTGTGAATGGAATAAACATTGGACAAATAGATATCGATAGTCACGTTATTGATCCATTTACAGAAAAGGATGAACGTTTCTTAGAATTTGTCAACGAACAAGTGGCAACTCTTTTTTAAGAAAACAGCCTGTTTTTATATAAATCCGTTACTAATATTTTAGTAACGGATTTTTTTTATTTTAATACTTAATAGAAATTCAAATTAATTTACTTAATTTTGTTTAACTTTATTTAAATTTAATTAAACAAAATAATGCCAATTGCTCAAAAAACTGATTTAGACGACATTGCCATCGATAGAATTATTGAAATGGCATGGGAAGACAGAACGCCTTTTGATGCCATCAAATTTCAATTTGGATTAGCCGAAGCCGATGTAAAAGCGTTAATGAAAAAAGAACTAAAATTCTCAAGTTATAAACTTTGGCGAAAACGTGTGGAAAATTGTAAAACTAAACACATCGCAAAACGCTTAGAAGGCATTGACAGATTCAAATGTAATTTACAAAGAGCTATTTCAAACAATAAAATATCAAAGCGATAAAAACGAACAATAAAATGGGAAAAGAAATACCGGATAATGTAGTTTATTCAGAAGAGAAAGGATATAATGCGAGTTTTTTACCTTATGCAACAAGTGTAGGCGCACCTATTATAAAAGTAGACGATGTTGCGGCTTGGAAAGGTCGTGGTGTACGAAATGTAAACAAAGAATTTGAAAATAAATTCAACGAATTAAAACTACAATATCAAAGTTTGATGGAAGAATTTGAATGGAATGAGTTGGTGTACAATTCGAAATTTTCATTTGAACCTATCATCGGAGAAATTTATCATTTATATGCTACTGGCGATGGAACTTATTTTTTATCACTAATTCCGCCACACGAATGGAACAAAGAACACATCGGCACCTTTCAATTAAATAGTGATAAAAAATGGGTGAAACAGCATTAAAATCGAAACAGAAACAAATTACCTATGAGCAAATCATGAACATGGAAAAACAAGAACGTGTTCATTTTGCCAATAGTTTAGGTGGTTTTAAAAGTGTTGGACTAATTGGTACTCAAAATAAAATCGGACAAACCAATTTAGCCATAGTAGATTCTATTTTACATATCGGAAGCAATCCGCCTTTGTTTGGAGTGATTTTCCGACCAGGAATTGTAGAACGTCACACTTTAGAAAATATTTTAGAAACTGGTTTTTACACCATCAATCACATAAACGAAAACATATACAAACAAGCGCATCAAACTTCAGCAAGATACGATAGAGAAACTTCAGAATTTGAGGTTACTAATTTAAATCAAGTATATAAAAATGATTTTTTCGCACCATTTGTAGAACAAAGTCATGTGCAATTGGCAATGGAATTTAAAGAAAAAACAATTCTTTCTATTAACAATACAGTTTTAATTGTTGGTGAAGTCAAAGCCGTTTATTTTCCAGAAGATTGCTTACAAAAAGACGGATTTTTAGATATTGAAAAAGCGGAATCAATCACTTGCTCTGGTTTAGATAGTTATCATAAAACCACCAAAATTGACCGATTGAGTTACGCAAAACCCAACAAACCAATTATATCATTACTGTAAGTCGTGACAAAAAAAGCCGTAAATATTGTTTGGTTTAAACGCGACTTACGTCTCATAGATAACGAAGCACTATTTCATGCACATCAATCTGGTTTGCCATTATTATTAATCTATATTTTTGAACCCTCAGTAATGAATTACGAAGATGCAGATGTTCGGCATTGGCGATTTATTAACGAATCAATTCAAGAATTACAAAAAAAATTACAACCATCAAACAACAATATCTATTTTTTCCATAACGAAGCGGAATTCGTATTTTCAGAAATCTTTAAAAACTTTGATGCAAAAACAGTTTTTTCGCATCAAGAAATTGGCAATAAAATCACTTTTGATAGAGATATTGCCATGCAAGAACTTTTCAAACAAAAAAATGTCATTTGGAAAGAATTTCAATTACATGGTGTCATAAGAAAATTAAAATCGAGACAAAATTGGGATAAGCAATGGGAATTAGTAATGCGAGCCAATCCTAAAATTCTCAAAGAATCCGATTTAAAAACCATTAAATTAGATTCCGATTTTTATGAAAGAGTAAAAGGTAAAACTTTATCCGAAGAAATTACAATTCCAAATAAAAATTTCCAACAAGGTGGCGAAACTCTAGCTTGGCGTTATTTAGATAGTTTTGTAAAAGAACGCTATGTCAATTACAGCAAACACATTTCAAAACCAGCTTTAAGCAGAAAAGGCTGTAGCCGATTATCACCGTATTTGGCTTACGGAAATATCAGTATGCGAATGGTCTACCAATATACCAATCAACATTATG
>JAUMDQ010000193.1:2653-8007 GCA_032121715.1 Flavobacterium sp. | reverse complement strand
ACAAGAAGTAATGGATATCATTGCTTTAGATTGTGATTTTCCGATTTTTAAAATTTCCTCTTTATTGTTGAATATGGAATTGAAAGGCGTAATCAGACCTTTACCAGGGAAGTTGTTTGAAGCGGTGTAGGTTGTTTTTATCGACAATCTTGTCATGCTGAACTTATTTCAACTTCTCCACTAAATAATTTAGATCCTGAAACAAGTTCAGGATGACAGAAAGTACATTTAGTTAGGAATGACAAAAAAGATTCTACATAAACCCTAATTTTTCTCTTACTCTTTTTAAAACACCATCGGCAACTTTACCTGCTTTTGCAGCACCATCAAAAAGTAATTTATCAACTTCTTCTAAGTTGTTGATGTAGTAATTGTATTTTTCTCTTTCTGTTTTAAATTTCTCTGCAATTAAATCATATAATGCTTGTTTGGCGTGTCCGAAACCATAATTTCCAGCTAAATATTTGGCTTTTAATTGTGCTGTTTGTTCTTCAGAACCTAATAATTTATACAATCCGAAAACATTACAAGTATCAGGATTTTTTGGTTCTTCTAAAGGCGTACTATCCGTTTCGATGCTTTTAATTTGTTTCAACAAGGCTTTATCGTCTAAGAAAATATTGATAAAGTTATTACGAGATTTACTCATTTTTTGTCCATCCGTTCCTGGAATCAACATGGTGTCTTCACTTGTTTTTCCTTCTGGTAATACGAACGTTTCACCCATTTGATGATTGAAACGTGATGCTACATCACGAGTAATTTCAATATGTTGCATTTGATCTTTTCCAACAGGAACTATATTAGCATCATACAATAAAATATCGGCAGCCATTAACATTGGATAGGTAAACAAACCTGCGTTTACATCTTCTAATCTGTCGGCTTTATCTTTAAAAGAGTGCGCTAAAGTCAAACGTTGAAACGGGAAAAAGCAACTTAAATACCAAGATAATTCAGCGGTTTGTGGTACATCTGATTGTCTGTAAAACACCACCTTTTCAGTATCTAAACCGCAGGCTAACCAAGCGGCAGCTGTGCTGTAGGTGTTTTCTTTTAGTTCGATTCCGTTTTTAATTTGCGTAATCGAATGTAAATCGGCAATAAATAAAAACGATTCATTTGCAGGATTATTTGCCATTTCGATAGCAGGAATAATTGCACCTAATAAATTTCCTAAATGTGGCGTTCCTGTACTTTGAACACCCGTTAATATTTTTGCCATTTTGTTACTTGTTTTTGCAAATGTAAGTTTTTATGCAAAAAGAGCCAAGTAAAAAGAGCCAAGTAAAAAAGTAAAGAATAAGTTTTGAAAACTGAAGTTTCTATTCTAACCCCGATTGCAGTGGCATCCTGTTACAAATTGCTACTTAAAAAGCAATTTGTAACAGATATAACGGAAAGCGGGTGGATTTTTGTGCTGAAATGCTATATTTGTGTTTCTAAAAAAGAAAAATGAAAGTAATAAAATATCCGTTGTGGTTACTCTATAGAATTTGGTTTTACATTTTAATGTTAGTGCCAATAATTGTGTTATTTCCTTTCATTTTGGCGACCATTTTAAGCGAAAAAACCTATCCCTTGTTTTTTAAAATTGCGCGACTTTGGGCCAAAGTTATTCTAATTGGCATGGGTTTTAGATTTTCCATAGAAGGCGATGAAATTTTTGAAGACGGTAAAAGTTATATGTTAGTCGCTAATCATACTTCGATGACGGATATTATGTTGATGCTAATTGCGGTAAAAAACCATCCGTTTGTGTTTGTGGGAAAAAAGGAATTGGTTAAAATTCCGATTTTCGGATTCATTTATAAACGCGTTTGTATTTTAGTGGATCGAAAAAGCAGCAAAAGCCGATATGAAGTTTTTGAGCGCGCACAAAAAAGAATTCAACAAGGTTTGAGTATTTGTATTTTCCCTGAAGGTGGCGTGCCAGACGAAAGCATTTTGTTAGATGAATTTAAAGATGGCGCTTTCCGAATTGCGATTGAACATCAATTACCCATTGTTCCGATGACTTTTTATGATAATAAAAAACGATTTTCATATACTTTTTTTAGTGGAACTCCAGGAAAAATGAGAGCTAAAATTCATAAACCTATTGAAACAAAAGGCAAAGGAATGGATGAAAGACATCATATAAAAGAGGAAGTTCGACAAATTATTTTAGCCGATTTGCAAAACGGCCAAAAATAAAAAAGCGCCATTGGGGTGACGCTTTTCCAGTTTCAAACTTAAATAAAGTATTGAAACAACTTAACTAAATTATATAACTAACTTTAAAATTTATAGCTTAATCCTGTATTTACACCAATAACATAAGGTGAAAAATCTTCAGCATTTTTATTAAAAGTGTTAATTTGGTATTTTAATGTAGGCTCCACGTTTACCTGGAAATTTTTCATAAAATTATAACTCAAACCTAAACCTACGTTACTACTAAAATGCACATTATTTAAATTAGACGCTTTTCCAATTTGCATATTTCCATCATCTCCACTTATAGAAATTACATTTTCAGTTAAAAACAACGTACTCATTCCACCTCTAATAGCTAAGCCAATTTTTTTATTTAAAATGGCATACGACATTTCTACGGGAACTTCTATATATTGTGTTCTCTGATTTAAATTCCCCAAACTTTGACTCGTTTGTAACACCTGATTTTCGATGGCGCTTTTAGAACTTTCTTTTTCGTGTTTTAAAACTAAATATTTACCATTGGAATTTCTTTCAATATTTGTATTTGCAATTCTTGATTGATCTTCAAAACTAGAATAGAAAGCAATATTTTGCGTATCATAATCTAAATTTAAATTACTAACTCCTGTTTTTATAGACAAACGTTTGTTTACATTATAAGCAATCCCCACACCATAACTTGTAGAATTATTGAATGTTTTTTCGTTAGCAGCAAATTCATCAGAAATTGGAGAACCACTAGCAAAAGAATTGAAGAAAATAGGCGAAACAAAACTGTTTACAGCCCATTTACTCCATTTCTCTTTTTCATCAGCAACTTTTTTTGTCTCTTTTTCACGAAGCAATTTTTCCATTGGGTTTTCTTCAATTATAACCGTTGCCAATGTTATCGTATCCACTTTTAGTTCTTCAACAGCAACAATTGCCGTTGAATTGGTGTCTGAATTTTCTAAACTATTTTCTACTAAACCACCATTATTATCGGTGTTGTTTTTAGATGTAGGATTAGAAGAATTAAATGTATTTATATCTTCAATTCCAGAATTTGAAGTTTTATTTTTAGTAGAATTAAAGGTGTTAGAATTTAGATCGGTAACCCCAGAATTTGAAGCATTGTTTTTAGCAGAATCAAAATCGTTGAATTTAGCATTTGATTTTAATTTGTTGTTACTTCTATTTGAAACAATTCCAGAATTTGAACCTTTAAATTGTATTTTGTTCTTTTTAAAAGTTGTGGTTTTGGTTTGTTTTTTATGATTTGAAACGAAACCGTTATTTGATTTGTAAGTGTTTGATTTTTCTAAAGAACCGCTATTAAATTTCGAATTTGTTTTCGAATCAGAAACCTTATTTGAAGCATTAGTATTTACAAGTGAATTCGATTTCGATTGATTTTCCGCTTCATTAATAGATGACGAATTAGATGAATTTGAATGGCTATTGGAATCAGAAGTATTGAATTTATTTGTTCCAATAGTTTGATTGTTTTGTTTCGTACCTGTATTCGTTTCAGAATTCACAACAGCGTTATTGTTGTTATTTGAGTTCGTGTTTTTAAAGTCTGTATCCATGTTAAAAAAAACAATTGATACGATGGCAACAAAGGAAGCGGCAATTCCAGCGGTTTTAAACCAAAACGGAATCACTCTTCTTTTTTTCTCTTTCGGATGTAATTTCGTCTGAATGTTTTCCCATATAAAATCTGGTGGGGAAACTTCAAAGTCTTTAAATTTTTCTTGAAAAAGACGTTCTATATTTTTGTTTTCTTTCTTCATTTTGTCTTTGAGAATGCGGTATTATAATTTTGTATTTTGTCTTTCAAAATCATTTTAGCTCTTGCTAAGTTAGATTTAGAAGTACCATCTGTTATTTCTAACATTTCACCAATTTGTTTGTGTGAAAAACCGTCCACAACATATAAGTTAAAAACCAATCGGTAACGATCTGGTAATTCTTGAATAATTTTTAGCAGAAATTCCATGCTTACAGATTCGTCGTCTATTTCAACTTCTTCGACATTCGGAATATTGTCTGAAACCAATTCTAAGAAAGTGCCTTGTTTTCTATATTGTTGCAACACATAGTTTACAACCAATCTTTTTGCCCAACCTTCAAAAGAACCTTCGTTTTTAAATTGTTTTAATTTTTCAAAAATGATTAAAAAACTTTCTTGTAAATTATCTTGTGCTTCTTCATAATTTCTCGAATACTTTAAACTAACCGCAAACAATTTTGGAGCTAAAAGCTTATACAATTGTTCTTGTGCTTGAGTATTATTATTCTTACATTCATGTAGAAGGCTTTCAATCATTTAATTAATTATCGCAGGTCTTTCAAATTCTAAAAAAATATTGTTTCCAGCACTATCTTTACCTTGCCAAAACTTAAAAGTATAAGTACCAGCTTCAAGTGGGACAATTTTAAGTTCTTTTTCTACGAGTAAAGATGAATTTTGACAATCATTTGTTTCGGTTACAGAAGTTTCAACAGCAACAGTTCTTGTTAATCCTTTTTTTTCATAATAAAAACCTCTAAACTCATGACAAGTAGTTGGTTGTAGGTATTTTACAGTTATTATGTTCTCATCTCCAAGAAGTAGTGTGTCAGGAATAACAACAGTTTCTATAGGTAATAATTCATAACGTACATTTGGCTCATCATCTTCTGTATTACAAGAAATTACCAATAAAAATATCCCAATAAGTGCTATTATCTTTTTCATTTTATATTTTTGTTTTACTTTATAGATGCAAAAATTACAAAAAGGTTGCGTCATAATCAAAAAAAAATCACCCAAAAGGATGATTTTTAATTTATTAAGCGTTTTGCTCTTTTAATAGAGCTTTAATTTTAGCTTCTAACTCGTCCATTAATTCTGGGTTATCCTTAATTAATTGTTTTACAGAATCTCTTCCTTGCCCTAATTTGGTTTCCCCATAACTAAACCAAGAACCGCTTTTCTTTATAATTTCAAAATCAACAGCTAAATCTAAAACTTCTCCAACTTTAGAAACACCTTCGCCATACATAATGTCAAATTCACAAGTTCTAAAAGGTGGCGCTACTTTATTTTTTACAATTTTTACTTTTGTTCTGTTTCCAATAACATTATCGCCATCTTTAATTTGTGATGAACGTCTGATATCAATTCT
>JAUMDQ010000193.1:0-2643 GCA_032121715.1 Flavobacterium sp. | reverse complement strand
AAAATTTTAAGGCATTTCCTCCAGTAGTTGTTTCTGGACTACCGAACATCACTCCAATTTTATCTCTCAACTGGTTGATGAAAAATACCGTACATTTTGTTTTATGAATCGTTCCGGTTAATTTTCTTAAGGCTTGCGACATCAAACGAGCGTGTAATCCCATTTTGCTATCACCCATATCACCTTCAATTTCACTTTTTGGTGTTAAAGCAGCAACCGAGTCAATAACTACAATATCAACCGCTCCAGAACGAATTAAACTTTCAGCAATTTCCAATGCTTGCTCTCCGTTATCTGGTTGAGAAATAATTAAATTATCAATGTCAATTCCTAATTTTTCTGCATAAAAACGGTCAAAAGCGTGTTCAGCATCTATAAAAGCGGCAATTCCTCCAGCTTTTTGAGCTTCTGCTATGGCGTGTAAAGTTAAGGTTGTTTTACCAGAAGATTCTGGTCCGTAAATTTCAATGATTCTTCCTTTCGGATATCCATTTACTCCTAATGCAATGTCTACACCTAAAGATCCTGATGAAATGGTTTCTACTTCTTCTACCGCAGAATCGCCCATTTTCATTACAGTTCCTTTACCGTAAGTTTTGTCTAATTTGTCTAATGTTAGTTGTAAGGCTTTTAATTTTGCTTCTTTTTCCGTGCTCATAATAATAAATTTTTCGTAAAAATACAGAATTTTTTAATCGGAACAAACATTGTTAATATGTTTTGTGATTTTCTAAAAAATTATAACTTTGCAGCAGAATTCTTCCAATTAGAGTTCCCTTATTTATTTCTGTATCAGACGTGATGAATTCCGTCTTTAACCTTAAAATGTTTATAGCATGCAACTGTATAACACCTTAAGCGCAGAAGAAAGAGCCAAGTTAATTGATCAAGCTGGTCAAAGATTAACGCTTTCTTTTTATGCGTATGCCAAAATTGAAAACCCAACACAATTTAGAAACGATTTATTTTTGAAGTGGAATAAATTAGATGCCTTAGGCCGAATTTATGTCGCTACGGAAGGAATTAATGCACAAATGTCAGTGCCAGCAGAAAATATTGATGCTTTCAGAGAAACGCTAGAAAAATACGATTTCATGAAAGGTATTCGTTTGAATATTGCGGTGGAACACGACGATCATTCGTTCTTAAAACTAACGATAAAAGTTAGAAATAAAATTGTTGCTGACGGTTTAAATGATGAAACTTTTGATGTAACAAATAAAGGGGTTCATTTAAATGCCAGAGAATTCAATGCCATTTTAGACGATCCCAATACAATTGTAGTAGATTTCAGAAATCACTATGAAAGTGAAGTTGGGCATTTTACAGGTGCAATTACACCAGATGTAGAAACGTTCCGTGAAAGTTTGCCAATTATCAACGAGCAATTAAAAGAATTCAAAGAAGATAAAAATTTAGTGATGTATTGCACAGGTGGAATTCGTTGTGAAAAAGCTTCAGCATACTATAAACACCAAGGTTTTAAAAACGTTTTTCAATTAGAAGGTGGAATTATTAATTATGCCAAACAAATAAAAGAAGAAGGTTTAGAAAGTAAATTTATTGGTAAAAATTTCGTTTTCGATCATCGTTTAGGAGAAAGAATTACAGACGATATTATTGCGAAATGCCACCAATGTGGAGAACCATGTGACACGCACGTAAATTGCGCGAACGAAGCCTGTCACTTATTATTTATTCAGTGCGATTCTTGTGCCGAAAAAATGGAAAGCTGTTGTTCAACAACTTGTTTAGAAACAATTTATTTACCATTAGAAGAACAAGAAAAATTAAGAAAAGGCGTTAAAAACGGCAATATGATTTTTCAAAAAGGAAAATCACCAGATTTAAAATTCAAACAACCTTCAGAAAGAAATATTTTTGAAGAATTGGCTCAAAAACCAGCAAAAATTTCTGCTGTTACTCAAATCAGAAAAAGAAAAATTGCTGCCGAAAGAAAGTTATATATTGGAAAAGGAGAACATTATTTTTCAAAAGCACAAGTTGGGCTTTTCAGTATAGAAAATCAAGAAATAACTATTGGCGATAAAATTTTAATTTCAGGACCAACAACGGGTAACCAAGAACTAATTTTGGACAAAATGTTGGTTAATGGAATTGAAAATTCAGTGGCTAAAACGGGAGACAAAATTACTTTCGAAGTGCCTTTTAGAGTGAGATTATCTGATAAATTATTTAAAATTATTAGTTAATGACTACTTCTGGAAGAATTGAATTAATGGCGCCAGCAGGAAATTTTGAATCCATGCAAGCGGCTCTTGATAATGGTTGTGATTCCATTTATTTTGGTGTTGAACAATTAAACATGCGCGCTAGAGCAACGGTAAATTTCGTTTTAGATGATTTGCCTGAAATTGCTCGAAGATGTAATGAAAAAAATGTTAGAACGTATCTAACTTTAAATACTATTATTTACGATCACGATTTATCTATCGTAAAAACACTTTTAACAAAAGCTAAAGAAGCTGGAATTTCTGCAGTAATTGCTTCCGATCAAGCCGTTATCATGTCGGCAAGAACTATTGGAATGGAAGTACATATTTCCACCCAATTGAATGTTACCAACATAGAAACGGTAAAATTCTATGCCATGTTTGCCGATACGATTGTTTTGTCTCGTGA
>JAUMDQ010000192.1:0-9200 GCA_032121715.1 Flavobacterium sp. | reverse complement strand
CAAAAAGACCGAATTAACGTGCTTTTAGGAAAAGATGTGAACATGAAAAAAGAAGGTTATAATCTAAATCAATCAATGATTGCTATTGGATCTGGCGGATTATTAGGCAAAGGCTATTTAGAAGGCACACAAACCAAAGGTGGTTTCGTACCCGAACAACACACCGATTACATTTTTACAACCGTTGGCGAAGAATGGGGATTTGTTGGAAACCTGTTAGTCATGAGTTTATTCGTGTGCTTATTCATTAGAATTTTATACTTAGCCGAAAGGCAAAAAACCCGATTTAGCAGAGTTTATGGCTATTGCGTCGCCACGTATTTATTTACCCACTTTTTTGTAAATATTGCGATGTTAATTCGTTTGTTCCCAACCATTGGCGTACCACTACCCTTTTTCTCATATGGTGGTTCTAGTTTATGGGCATTTACTATTATGCTTTTTATCTTTATTAAGTTGGATGCGAATAAGGTGAATGAGTGGTAGGAATTAATTCTAAAAACTCCAACCTTTATAATCTTTACTAGCTTCTAATTTATTTTCTGTGGCATCGTCTAATTTTGGAAAAAAGTTAATTCCAGTTTTTTGTTCTAGTTCGTCAACAGAAACTACAAACTCATATAAAGCTTTGTTTGACTTTTCGTGAGGCACTAAAAAAGCAATCATTCTAGTTTTGTCTTTCGTTAATAAAACCTTGTAGAAGTATTTTGGCACGGAAACATCTTCTCTTCCAATTGTTTCTAAATCGTCAGTTAAAACACCGCCAGTTACAACATAAATACCATCATACTTTCCAGCCCAGTAACGAACTTTGTTTTCTAATCGATTCCAAACTCCTGCATTGAAATCGTATAATTGTGGCGAAGCATTACTCGTGAAAAATGTTTCATCAAATAATTCCTGACTTTGTTTTCTATCGCCAGCCGGACACAAATGTCCTTTCGTATAACCTGATTTTTTGTAATTTCCCCAATGCGCCGATTCGGTTTTTACGATTGGATCTTGCTCAAAAAGTGGTCTTTCTAAATTGGAATATTTCCATTTTCCATCTTCTAATTCATAAGCTACCCATTCGCTTTGTTCGTGCGATTCTGAATATGAAAACGTATACCCTTTATGTTCATAAACAGCCTTAGTGGTTGAAGTAGGTAAATATGAAAACTCAGCGCTATCAGGAATACGCTCAGAAGTTTCTATAGAAGTTGAATCGTTAGTTTCAGTTGCACTTTCATTTTTGATTTGACAAGATGAAAAAACGGCAAGAATTATATAATTTAAAAAATAATTTCGCATAATTAAGTTTATTATCTTTGTAAAAGTAAACAAAAATATGTTGACCTAAAAAATTGAATTTATGAAAAAAATCATGACGCTAATGGTATTTGGTATGTTTTTAACAAACGTAAATGCTCAAGAAATAAAGCTAGATTCTTTAACAAGAACAAACGATTCCATTAAAAAAGCAGAATTTGCTAGAACTGAAAAAGCAAGATTAGAAGCTTTAAAAAACCAAGAAAAAGCAGAAAAACAAGCTAAAGAGCAACAGAAAGATTTAGAAAAAGTAAAAAGAAATGCTGAAAAAGAAAAGAATGCTTTAGCAAAAGATCTTAAAGCTTCTGAAAAAGCAAGAAAAGAAGCAGATAAAGAGCGAAAAAAAATTGAAAAAGAAAGAGCAAAATTAACTGATGCCAGAGATAAAGTGGCCGATTTAAAAAAGGATGTTCTTAAAAATAAAGAAAAAATAGAAGACGAAAAAAAGGATTTTGAAAAAGACAAAAAAAGAGGAAAATTATCTCCAAATGATGAAATAAAACGTCAAGAAAAAATGGAGAAACTTCTTAAAAAAAGCACAGATTTACAAAACAAATTAGAAAAAGCACAAATTAAATTAGACAAAATAAGATAAGCTTTTCCCCTATTTATAGATATAAAAAATGCCATTCAAATTGAATGGCATTTTTTATATCTAATCACTTCAACTATTTTGAAGCTAATTTTTTTTCTTTCGTCTTCTTAGCTTTTTGACCTTTCACTAAATTAGTTTTTATGTCTTTTGAAGTTAAGTCGTTTAAAACATTTAACGTTTCTGTCATGTACACATCTTTTACTAATTCTGCATGCCATCTGTCGCGTTTTTCTTTCAGCAATTCATCTTTAGCCATTAATTCTAATTCGTAGGGTAAAGACGTAAAAGTTAAATTATTTTTGAACTTTTCAATCGCTTTAAATCTCTTAGTTTGTGCTTCAATATCGGCCAACTCTTTTTTATAAGACGAATAATTTAAACTGATTGTATTGTCTTCTTTTCTGTCGTTAATCCATTTCGCATTTTCAGAAATTAAATTAAAACTTTCATTAGTCGCAATTCTACTTTTACTGTTCTCAATTACTTTATCAAAACTTACATTTAAAGGCGTATAGATTGCTGGTTCAATTTTATCCCAAGGCAAAGCACTTTTTTCGTCTTTTTCACCTGTTTCCATAAAACTAAAACGGTCTGGCATCACGATGTCACTTTTCACACCTTCTAATTGTGTAGAGCCACCATTAACTCTGTAAAATTTTTGAGTTGTGGTTTTTAAAGCTCCTAAATCTCCGTATTGGTTACCACGAACAAATTCGTTTAATTCAAATACATTTTGAACCGTTCCTTTTCCGTAAGATTGTTTACTTCCAATCACAATTCCTCTTTTATAATCTTGAATAGCAGCAGCAAAAATTTCTGAAGCTGAAGCCGAATAATTATTAATCATTACTACTAACGGACCATCCCATTGTACTTTCGGATCAGTATCTGGTAAAACTTGTGCTTTCCCGTTTGCTGGTTTCACTTGAACCACAGGACCTTTATCAATAAATAAACCTGTCATTTTCACAACCGTCTCTAACGAACCTCCGCCATTATCGCGTAAATCCATTACAATCCCTTGAACATTCAAGGCTTTTAATCTTTCTATTTCCTGAGCCACATCTTTAAAAGCATCTCTTTGTGATTTATTTTCAAAAGATTGGTAAAATTTCGGCAAATAAATAACACCGAATAATTTCCCGTCTTTGTTAACTGTTGTCGATTTTGCAAACGTTTCTTCTGTTTCTACTTCGTCTCTAACAATTGGCACCACTTTTACAGTTCCATCAACTTTTTTAACGGTAAGTTTTACTAAAGTTCCTTTTGGTCCTTTTATTTTTTTAATTACATCATCTAATCGCATTCCAGCTATATCAATAGGTTCTTCGTTTCCTTGACCTACTTTAATAATCACATCGCCTTGTTCTAACATTTTTCCTCTCCAAGCTGGACCACCGCTGATTAATTCCGAAACCTCAATTCCTTCATTTTTCTTTTGTAAACGTGCGCCAATTCCTTCAAATTTTCCGCTCATGCTCACATCAAATTTCTCTTTGTCTTCTGGAGAAAAATAATAGGTATGCGGATCATATTGCGTTACAATTGCATTGATATAGATTGAAAACCAATCTTCACGAGTTAATTCTGCAATAAAACTGAAATTGTTGTTTAAATTACTTTCTGTTGTTTTTCTTGCTTTTTCTTCTAACTCATCGAAAGTTTTTGGCTCAGATTTAACTGCTTCTTTCTTTTCAGTCGCTTCAGAATTGATAGTTTCAGATGTTTCAAAAGCTTTTTGAATATCTTCTTTATCAGTAATATCGCTTAAAATGGCAAATTCTAATTGTTTTCTCCATCTTTGATCCAAATCTTTCATTGAAGCAGCATAAGGTAGTTTTTCATAATCTACACTAATGGTTTCCTCATCATTTAAATTTAATGGTTTAGAAAGAATTGACGTGTAAATTACTTTAGATTCTTTCATTCTTTGCATTAATCTTTTATACGTTAAATCGAAAAAAGACAAATCTTTACTTCTAATCATATCGTCAATTGAATTTTCATATTTTTGAAATTCATTGATATCCGATTGAATAAAATATCTTTTTGTTGGATCTAACGATTCAATATAAGACGCGTACGCTTTTTTAGAGAAATTATCGTTTAATTCAATAGGTGAAAAATGACCTTTTTCTAATACAAAAGACAGTAGCTCAATCAACATTTTATCTTTATCATCGCCAGATGCCTTCTTAGACGGAATAAAACTCCACAATCCTGCAGATAATATCCCTACTACCAATAAAATTCTATAATTTCTTTTCATAAATTCTATTATATTTTTCATTTCTAATTTCTAAAATCGTGCCAAAAATGCATTCTCTCCCAACTTTAAATGGAAGAAAACAAATTTAATATTTTATTATACAATAAAATCATAAAATATGATAATTTAGCAAATAATTTAACAATTCAGCCAAATGAAAAAAATTCTAATTACTAATGACGACGGCATTGCAGCACCAGGAATAAAAGCCTTAACAGAAGTGATGCATGAATTAGGTGAAATTTTTATTATTGCTCCAGACAGCGCACAAAGCGGAATGGGCCATGCCATCACTATAAATAGCACATTAGAATTGAAACATATACCTGGATTTTTAGGAACTGAAAACGCATATAGTTGCACCGGAACTCCGGTAGATTGCGTAAAAATGGGTGTCCATGAAGTAATGAAAACCCGTCCAGATTTATGTGTTTCAGGTGTGAATCATGGTTCTAATTCGTCAATAAATGTGATTTATTCTGGTACGATGAGCGCCGCGGTTGAAGGAGGAATTGAAGGCATACCATCTATTGGATTTTCATTGTGCGATTATAGTTGGGATGCGAATTTTGAAAACATCAAGCCTTTTATCAAGAAAATTGCTTTAGAAGTTTTACAAAAAGGCTTGCCAGAAGGTGTGATTTTAAATGTAAATTTTCCAAAAACAGATAACATAAAAGGTATTAAAATTTGTCGTCAAGCGAAAGCCGCTTGGGAAGAAGAATTTGACAAACGCACCAACCCAATGGGAAAAGAATATTATTGGCTAACAGGAAAATTTGTGAATCATGATAACGGCGAAGATACCGACGAATGGGCTTTAGCAAATGATTACATTTCAATTGTTCCTGTTCATTTTGATTTGACAGCTTATCACGCCATTCAGCAATTAAATAATTGGGATTTATAGTTTTCTTACTGAATCTCTTTTTCTTAATTCGGTTTTAATTACTGCAGTTTCAAATATTTTTTCGGATTCAGAATCTGGAATTTCTTCAATTCGTTTGATGATTAATTCAGCTGTTTTTTGTCCGATTTCAGGCGCATGCTGACTAATTGTTGATAAACTCGGCGTCATTCGGCGCGACCATAAACCATCGGCAAAACCAATTATTGAAATGTCATCTGGAACATGCAAACCGTTTTTCAAACAAAATTTCATCGCAGTAACTACGGCATATTCATCAATAGCAAAAATAGCATCTGGTTTTTTATCTAAAATAAGTTTACCCATTTTTTCATCAAAACCTACATCAGAATCTGTTAATAAAGCCAGACTTTCATCAAATTTTATATTGTTTTTTTGCAAAGCTTCTTTGTAACCGCTTTCTCTTAAATCGCCAACACTTAAATTATTGATAGTAGAAAACAAGGCGATTTTTTTACATTTCGTATCAATTAAATACTGAGTTGCATTCACCGCAGAATCGAAATCATCTACAATTACTTTATCACATTTTAATTCTTCTGCAATTCTATCAAACAAAACTACGGGCGTTCCGTGACGTAATACATTATATATATGTGTGAAATTATTTTCTTTTTGTGTTTCTTCTGCCAAAGCTAAAATAAAACCATCAATTGCACCATTGTCTAACATTTCAATCATTTGTTTTTCTTTTTCCAAAGATTCGTTAGAGGTACAAGTGATTAAATTATAACCTTTTTCATTGGCATATAATTCGATACCTGAAAAAACTTTAGCAAAAAACGGATTTAAAATATTAGGTAAAACCACACCAATCGTATAAGAACGCTGGTTTTTTAAATTTTTAGCAATACTATTAGGCTTATAATTTTTAAGTTGGGCAAATTCTTTAATTTTAATTTTAGTTTGCTCACTAATTTCCGGACTATTGCTTAACGCTTTAGAAACCGTTGATGTAGAAACACCTAATTCTTTTGCTAATTCTTTTAAAGTGGCTTTTGATTTCATTTTTTGAAGTATATCAGATTCAAAAATATAAAAATTGACTATAATAAACCTATAAAAATGAATATAAATTTGGAAAGCAATTCAAAGAGTTCAAAATCAATACAAAAGAAATTTAGGTTAGAGTTTGTAATTTTAATAATTAATTGTACTTTTGCACCCCTAAACCCGAAGTTCGGGAATAGGAATGGAATGTTTAATTAAAAATTAGTATTGTGAACACATTAAGCTACAAGACAATTTCGGCAAACAAGGCTACTGCAGACAAGCAGTGGATTGTTGTAGATGCTGAAGGTCATAACTTAGGTCGTTTTGCTTCTAAAGTAGCTATGCTATTAAGAGGTAAGTACAAGCCAAGTTATACGCCGCATGTTGACTGTGGAGATAACGTGATTGTTATTAACGCAGAAAAAATCAATCTTACTGGAAACAAAATGGATGACAAAACGTACATCCGCCACACAGGTTATCCAGGAGGACAAAGAAGTCTAACTGCAAAAGTAATGAAGGACAAAAATCCTGCATTATTAGTAGAAAAAGCAGTTAAAGGAATGTTGCCTAAAAACAAATTAGGAGCTCAATTATTCCGTAATTTAAATGTTAACGTAGGAGATGCTCATAAACATGCAGCACAAACTCCTAAAACTGTTAACCTAAACGATCTTAAGTAATGGGAGTAATTCACAAAATCGGAAGAAGAAAATGTGCAGTTGCACGTGTTTATGTTTCAGAAGGAACTGGTAACATTACAGTTAACAAAAGAGAGTTTGCTGTTTACTTTCCAACTGCTACATTGCAGTACAAAGTGAAACAAGCTTTAACATTAACTAACAACGAAAACAATTTCGACGTTAAAATTAATGTTTATGGTGGTGGAGCAACTGGTCAAGCAGAAGCTGTGAGAATGGCAATTGCAAGAGCAATGTGTGAAGTTGAAGCAGAAAACAGATTGGTTTTAAAACCAGAAGGATTACTAACAAGAGATCCAAGAATGGTAGAACGTAAAAAATTCGGTCAGAAGAAAGCACGTAAGAGATTCCAATTCTCGAAACGTTAATACTGGATTTATTCCTGTATTATTTTTCAGATACATTTTTACAACAAAATTAGAATTTAAAAACAAGTTGTCGATATTTCTTTTTATTGAAAAAGAAATTAGTTTAGCATCTAAATTTTTAAGACTAGCGCAAGTTACTACTTAAAGATTGCTAGAACACGGAACGTAAACTATTACAAAATGGCAAACAAAATTGACGTTAAAGAGTTATTAGAGGCTGGTGTTCATTTTGGACACATGACTCGTAAGTGGGATCCAAACATGGCTCCTTACATTTATATGGAACGTAATGGTATTCATATCATTAACCTATATAAAACTGCTGCAAAAATTGAAGAAGCGAATGACGCTTTGAAAAAAATTGCTGCATCTGGTAGAAAAATACTTTTCGTAGCTACCAAAAAACAAGCAAAAGATATCGTTGCTGAAAAAGCTGCTGCTTGTAACATGCCTTACATCACTGAAAGATGGCCTGGTGGTATGTTAACAAACTTCATCACTATCAGAAAAGCTATTAAAAAAATGGCTTCTATTGACAGAATGAAAAAAGACGGTACTTTTATGACGCTTTCTAAAAAAGAACGTTTACAAGTTGATCGTTTAAGAGCAAAATTAGACAAGAACTTAGGTTCAATTGCTGACATGTCAAGAATTCCTGCTGCATTATTCGTAGTAGATATTAAAGCTGAACATATCGCGGTAAAAGAAGCAAAAAAGTTAAACATTCCAGTATTCGCAATGGTTGATACAAACTCTGACCCTCGTTTGGTTGAGTACGTTATTCCGGCTAACGATGATGCTTCTAAATCAATCGATAAAATTTTATCTTTAGTAACTGCTTCTATTACAGAAGGTTTATCTGAGAGAAAATCAGACAAAGAAGAAACTACAGAATCTACAACTGAAGCTCCAGTAGCTGAAGCTGAAGAAACTTCTTCTGAAGCATAAATAATATAAATTCCGAAAGTAAAATTCCAAATTCCAAATTAATTTAATAACTATTTGTTATAAATTATATAAAACTGGAATTTGGAATTTTACGATTGGAATTTCTTTTTTTACATTAATAATCTAAAATAAAACAAAATGTCAAATATAACTGCTGCTGAAGTTAACAAATTAAGAACTACAACTGGTGCTGGTATGATGGATTGCAAAAAAGCTTTAGTTGAAGCTGAAGGTAATTTTGAATTAGCGATTGAAATTTTAAGAAAAAAAGGTCAAAAAGTTGCTGCTAACCGTTCTGATAGAGAATCTACAGAAGGTGCTGTTATTGCTGTTGTTAATGGTGATAATACTGCTGGTGTTGTTATTTCTTTAAATTGTGAAACTGATTTCGTAGGTAAAAACGAAGGTTTCGTAAAATTAGCAAATGATTTCGCAAACTTAGCATTAAACTTTACTGATAAAGACGCTTTCTTAGCTGCTGACTTCGGTGGAATTACTGTTGCTGAAAAATTAATTGAGCAAACTGGTGTAATTGGAGAAAAAATTGAAATCGGTTCTTTCGAAAGATTAGAAGGTGCTTTTGTTAATTCTTACATTCACGCTGGAAATGGTATTGCTACTTTAGTAGCTTTATCTGCAAATGTTGAAGGTGGTGCTGAAGCTGCTAGAAACGTTGCTATGCAAGCTGCTGCAATGGCGCCAATCGCTTTAGATGAGTCTGGAGTTGATGCGGATACTATTGCTAAAGAAATCGAAATTGCAAAAGATATGTTACGTACTGAAGGTAAACCAGAAGCTATGATTGAAAACATCGCTAAAGGTAAATTAGGACGTTTCTTTAAAGATAACACTTTAGTAAACCAAGATTATATCAAAGATAGTTCTATGAGTGTTGCTGCTTACATTAAATCTGTAAATGGAGATTTAACTGTAACAGGTTTCAAAAGAGCTGCTTTAGGATAATATATCTTAAAAATATCTATACCTTTAAGGCTGTCAAATTTGACAGCCTTATTTTTTTACACGCATTTATGGGAAACAAAAATTCAAAATGGTACATCTTGCTAATATTAGCAGTAGTTTGGGG
>JAUMDQ010000191.1:0-16198 GCA_032121715.1 Flavobacterium sp. | reverse complement strand
CTTCAGAACTATTGAAGATGCCAATAAAAACGGTGAATTCGATAAGAAAGACAAAATTCATTATCACTTCTTAAATTTAAAAGATAGTAAGGTTTCGGAATATTTTCCTTTGTAATTTTTAAACACATAGGCACATATATTTTTATATTATCGCGTGTTTAAGATAACATTACGAGCGCCTTGCGTATAACATTGTTACTTTGCGGTAAAACTAAATTAAAATATCACTTTCCAAATCCGATTTTTCAATTTCGATGGTATAATCTAATTTAGAAACTAATTCAATAACTAATTTTTTGTACCAGTTTTCCGATTTTGGATGAATATATATTTTTTCAATTAACTGATTTACATCTACATCAATTTTAATTCCATCGTTGATTTTAATATTGCTTTCAGCTAAATCAGAAATAATTCTCACTTCTCTTTCATACTGAAAACTTTTTCTTTTGAACATAAACGGGAAAAACATATTATCAAACGGAATGTATTCTTTTTTGTAGTCGATATAATTCACTTCACCAATAAATTGGCTATAATTGATCTCAGGTTTTAACGCTTTTTGTAATCTTCCAATAGTAGATTGAATGGCTAAACCTTCATTATTTTGTGTAAATATTTGCCACATCGCAAACGATTCGTATTCGTTAATGTGCCAACTGCTGACAACCACTTTTTCACGATGTGATTTGTAATATTGTAAAAATTCTGGATTGTTTTCAGAAAGTTTTTTGATTTCTTCATAAGTAGGCTCTGAAAAGGTGCCTTCGTATTGGTCTTCAAATTTATCGGAACGCGACATAAACAATTTTCGCGACATTAATAAATCTAAAAATTTCGACAAGTCTAAGTATTTCCAAACAATTGTATCTGGATCTTCTGGTAACTTAATGTTGTCGTTTTTTTTATACATTTTAAGTTAGTTATAAAAAATAAGTTTAATTACTCCAAAGATTGTAGCGCGACTAATCTCGCATACGTTCCATTTTTAGCAATCAATTCGGCGTGTTTACCTTGTTCTACAATTTCACCTTTTTGCATTACAATAATGTTATCTGCTTTTTGAATGGTAGATAAACGGTGCGCAATTACAATAGAAGTTCTGTTTTGCATCATTTTTTCTAAAGCATCTTGTACCAATTTTTCACTTTCCGTATCTAAAGCTGAGGTGGCTTCATCTAAAATCATAATTGGCGGGTTTTTCAATACGGCTCTGGCAATAGATAAACGTTGTTTTTGTCCACCAGATAATTTTCCACCAGCATCTCCAATGTTTGTGTTAATTCCGTTTGGAAGTGTTGATACAAACTCGTATGCATTGGCAATTTTTAATGCTTCGATAATTTCTTCATCAGTTGCATTAGGTTTTCCAATTAGTAAATTGTTTTTTATCGATTCGTTAAATAAGATGGAATCTTGTGTAACTAAACCAATTAAACCACGTAAAGCATGCATGTCCCAATCTCTAACTTCTACACCATCTACTTCAATTGAACCATCGTTAATATCGTAAAAACGTGTTAATAAATTTGCAATCGTACTTTTTCCAGAACCTGATTGTCCTACTAAAGCAACTGTTTTACCTTTTTCCACTTCAAATGAAAAGTTTTTCAACACATTGTCCTCTTGATAAGCAAAATTGATATTTTTCACAGAAATTCTTTTATCGAAAGTATGTTTTACAAAGGCATCTGGTTTATTAACGACTACATTTTCTTGTTCTAATAAAGTGAAGACTCTTTCAGCTGCAGCCAAACCACTTTTCACTTGAAATGTACTTTTAGATATTGCTTTTGCAGGTGTTAAAATTCCATATGCAAGTGCTATGTAACCTATAAAATCTGTACCATCAATACTTTTGTCATGTAATACTAAATAGCCACCATAAACTAATAAAGATCCAATTGAAATAATTCCAAGAAACTCACTAAAAGGTGAAGCAAGATTGTTTTTGCGAGCTATACTTAATGATAAATTTGCCAATCTTTGTATAGAACTATTAAATTTTTCAATAAATGAATTTTCGGCATTATAACTTTTAACCACTTTTAATCCAGTTAATGTTTCATCTAGTGTAGAAATAAAAATGCCTTGTTCTTGCTGTGCTTTTATTGATTTCCCTTTTAAATTTCTACCTACCTTGGAAATTAAAAATCCTGTAATAGGTATAAATACAAATACAAAAAGAGTTAATTTCATACTTATAATCATCATAGAAATTAAAGCAAAAACAATACTTAAAGGTTCTCTAATAATTAATTCAAAAATTTGAAAAAAGGAGTTTTGTACTTCACCAACATCTCCTAACATTTTAGTCATTACATCACCTTTTCTTTGTTCGGAATAATAAGATAAGGGTAAATGAATTATTTTATTATATAAATCTTTTCTGAAATCTGTTAAAACATTAACTCTTAAAATTGTAGATTGGTTAGATGCTAAATAGTTAAACAAATTTTTTAGAAACGCTAAGACAATAACGATACTTACAACAAAGTATAATGAATATAACACACCGCTTTCTGCTGATAAAGTTGTTACCTTGTAGTTAAAATAATCACTTAAATAAACTCCAATTTTTGTAATACCCTTGTAATTTGGTTCTGTATATATTTTTTTTGATAAACCAAATAAAACTTTTAATGTAGGAATTAAACTTACAAATAAAAGTGTAGAAAAAAGAGCATAAAAAACATTATAAATAATATTTAATATGACATTTTTTTTATACTTTTTTATATAAGGAATTATTTTTTTTAAATTCTGATCCATTAGTTTAATTTCATTTCAGTGATTATATTCTGAATTTTAGTATCTAAAAAGGTATTAGCTTCTTCGAAATCTGTTGCTTCTTCTAAAATAGCATTGACACTAAAATAGAATTTAATTTTTGGTTCAGTTCCACTTGGTCTGGCGCAAATTTTTGTACCATCTTCTAAATAATAAATCAACACATTCGATTTTGGAATATCTAAATCAAACGTTTCATTATTAATTAAATCGCGAGCCGTTGTACTTTGGTAATCTTCAATACAAACCACACGTTGGCCGTTAATTGTTTCCATAGGATTGTCGCGTAAATCTACCATCATTTGATTGATTTCTACCAAGCCTTCTTTTCCTTTTTTAGTTAAAGATATTAAATGTTCTTTATAAAACCCGAAATCTAAGTATAAGTTAATCAGTTCTTTATATAAACTACTTCCAGAGGCTTTCGCCTGAGCAGCAATTTCGCAAACTAACAAACAGGCTGCAACTGCATCTTTATCTCTAACCGCATCACCAACCATAAATCCGAAACTTTCTTCGCCACCGCCAATAAATTTCTGATTTGGGAAATCTTTAATGAATTTTGCAATCCATTTGAAACCTGTTAATCCCACTTTACATTCAATTCCGTATGCACTCGCTAAATCTAACATCATTGGAGTTGAAACAATTGTAGAACCAATAAATTCTGTACCAGTTATTTTGTCGGCACGTTTCCATTGTTCTAATAAAAAGGCTGTCATCACCACCATAGTTTGGTTTCCGTTTAACAACATCATTTTTCCATTGTTATCTCTAACAGCTACACCTAATCGGTCTGAATCTGGATCTGTTCCAATAACAATATCTGCATTTACTTTATCAGCAAGCGCTAAAGCCATTGTTAAGGCTTCTGGTTCTTCAGGATTTGGCGATTTTACCGTTGGAAAATTTCCATCAGGAGTTTCTTGTTCTTTTACGATATTCACATTCGTATAACCTGCTTTTGCTAAAACGGCAGGAATTGATTTTACTGAAGTTCCGTGTAAAGGTGTAAAAACAATATTTAAGTTTTCTTTGGCTGATTTTGGTGTATTAAAACTTGCGTTTTCAATAGTTGAATTTACAAACGCTTCATCAATTTCAGTTTCAATGTATTCGATTAGACTTTCGTTTGCCGTAAAGTTGATATCTGAATATTTTAAAGCTTCAATTTCTGCAATAATTTCACCATCTTGAGGTGGTACAATTTGTCCGCCATCTTGCCAATATACTTTGTAACCGTTATATTCTGGTGGATTATGCGAAGCTGTTAATACAATTCCTGAATGACAATTTAAATGTTTTAAAGCGAAAGATAACTCTGGTGTTGGGCGCATTTCTGAAAACAAATACACTTTAATTCCATTTGCCGAAAAAATGTCAGCCACCACTTTAGCTAAAGTATCGCTGTTTTTTCTACAATCGTAAGCAATAGCAACTTTTAAGTCTTCATTTGGAAAACATTTTTTCAAATAATTCGATAAGCCTTGCGTATTTTTTCCTAAAGTATATTTGTTAATACGATTGGTTCCAACACCCATAATGCCACGCATTCCACCTGTGCCAAACTCCAAGTTTTTATAAAAAGCATCTTCTAAACCTTTTGGGTCGGAAGTCATTAATTCTTTTATTTCTTCTTGTGTGTTTTGGTCAAAAGTAGGCGTAAGCCATTCGTTAACTTGATCTAATATATTTTGTTCTATGTGCATAATCTTATTTTTTATAACCAATCTTAGGTCTATCCTTTTGTTCTGTTTTTAAATCTTCTTTGTTCATTAAATAATTCAAAATCTTATAAATTTCGGGAAACTGATTTTCAATTTCTTTTACTTTTGAAGTTATTTTTTCTAAATTCAGAAGCGAATTTCTCAAAATTACAAAAGTTCTCATAATTGCAATATTTATTTTAATTGCTTTTTCTGATTTCAAAACTCCGGAAAGCATTGCTACTCCTTGTTCTGTAAAGGCGAAAGGTTTAGCTCCACCTAAAAAACTTTTAGATGGTATCACAAATTGTGATACCACGATTTCAATTTCATTTTCCGTCAATTCAAACATAAAATCTTCTGGAAATCTTTCTAGTTTCTTTTTACTGATTGTTTTAAAACTCTTGTTTCAATTTCATAAAGTGTTGCTAAATCATAGTCTAACATCACTTTCTGATTACGAATAATGTGAATTTTATTCGTAATAATCTCTAAATTGTTCATTTTGGCGTGTAATTAAGATATTCTTTAATCTTGAGGTCGCAATTTGAGTCATCCAGATTTTTTTGATTTCTAAGGTCACAATTTGTGACCTTAGAATTATAATATTTCCGCTATTTTGTAGCGTTCTTCGTTGCTTTTCGTTCGTAAAATAATTTCGCCTAAAAATCCTGCTAAGAATAATTGTGTTCCAATAATCATAGTGGTTAAAGCGATATAAAATTCTGGTCTGTTTGTAATTAATCGCGCTGTCGTATTAATAAAAAGTTTGTCAACTCCTAAATAGATGGCTAAAGCAAATCCAATGAAAAACATTAAACTTCCGAGTAATCCGAAGAAGTGCATAGGACGTTTTCCAAATTTTGAAATGAACCAAATCGTAATTAAATCTAAAAATCCGTTTACAAATCTATCGATACCAAATTTTGAAGTTCCGTATTTTCTTGCTTGGTGAATCACTACTTTTTCGCCAATTTTCGCAAACCCTGCATTTTTCGCTAAAACAGGAATGTAACGGTGCATTTCGCCTGAAACTTCGATGTTTTTAATCACTACATTTTTGTAGGCCTTTAGTCCGCAATTGAAATCGTTTAATTTTACACCAGAAATTTTTCTTGCTGCCCAATTGAATAATTTTGATGGAATATTTTTAAATACAACAGAATCGTAGCGTTTTTTCTTCCAACCAGAAATTAAATCGAAACCTTGATTTTGAACTAAATCGTACAAATCTGGAATCTCATCTGGACTATCTTGTAAGTCGGCATCCATAGTAATTACTACATCTCCCAAGGCTTTTGCAAAACCAGCGTGTAAAGCTTGGCTTTTACCATAATTACGTAAAAACTTAATTCCTTTAATGTTGGAATTGGTTTTTTGTAAATCTAAAATAGTTTGCCAAGATGTATCTGTACTACCATCATCTATAAACAATATTTCATAAGAAAAGTTATGACTAGTCATAACTTTCTCAATCCATTTAGATAATTCGGGTAACGATTCTTGTTCGTTTAATAAGGGAATTACTAGTGATATATTCATTTATTCGTTATATGTTGTTTTGCTTTTCATAATTGCTGCTATAATCAATCCGATTATTGAAGAAAAGACAATTCCCATTGCACTTCCTTTAATAATGTTTGCAATTGAATATTGATCGTTTTCTTTCATTCCTTTGATTGTTTCTTTTAAGATATCTTTTGGAGTATCAAATTTTTGCATCATTTCAACTGTTTTATTTATTGTGATTTCTAAAATTTGTTCTTTTGCAGATGGATCAATGAAATTAAATAAGATGTAATTAAAGATGTTTGCGATTACTATTCCTATTACAGAATATAAGAAGTAAACTGTGAAAGCTTCTTTAAAATTAATAGTTCCACCCATTTCTTTTTTTGTTGTAGAAACTACATAAACCCCCAATGCTAAATAGAAAAAGACCATTCCAATTCCAATCCAAGAATTAGCAAATAAGTTGATGTCGATGGCATACATTAATACAGTTAAAACAATTGAGATAACTGCAGAGATAAGTCCAAATTTAATACCGTTTTTTTTAATAGCTTCATTCATAATTTTTTAGTTTTTAGTTAGTTTGTACTATTAGT
The DNA here is from genome assembly GCA_032121715.1 of Flavobacterium sp. Taxonomy (GTDB): domain Bacteria; phylum Bacteroidota; class Bacteroidia; order Flavobacteriales; family Flavobacteriaceae; genus Flavobacterium. Next base: position 9,594 of record JAUMDQ010000191.1, on the reverse strand, counting down.
ATAATATTTGTTAAAAAAGTTACACTGATTTTTGTACAACCTCAAAAACTTTTCCGTCTTCGAATTTTAAGGTTTTAGATGGATATTTTAACAATAACGCATAATCATGAGTTGCCATGATAATCGTTTTTCCGTTAGCATTGATTTTTCTCAAAACTTCCATAATTTCAATACTCGTTTGAGGATCAAGGTTTCCTGATGGTTCATCTGCTAAAATTAATTCTGGATCATTTAATAAAGCTCTTGCAATGGCAACACGTTGTTGTTCACCACCAGAAAGTTGGTGTGGCATTTTGTTAGCAAAATTTCCCATTCCAACTCTATCTAAAACTTCTTGGATTTGATTGTTCATTTCCACAGGATCAACCCAACCAGTTGCTTTTAAAACAAATAGTAGATTTTCTTTAATATTACGGTCAGATAATAATTTAAAATCTTGAAAAACAATACCAATTTTTCTTCTCAAATACGGAATGTCTTTTTCTTTTAAGGTGTTTAAATCATAGTCTACAATTGTTCCTTCGCCTTCTTTTAAAGGTAAATCGGCGTAAAGTACTTTCATAATACTACTTTTTCCAGAACCCGTTTTTCCAATAAAGTATAAAAATTCTCCTTTTTGAACTTCTAAATTAATATCAGATAATATTAAATTGTTTTCTTGATATATAGAAACGTTTTTTAGTGATAAAATCGTTTGGCTCATAATTACATAATTAATTTGTAAAAATATAAACATTTCATCGCTAAACAAAATTATTGAACTAAATAATTTCAATAACAATAATTAAGATAATTTTAGCGTTTATAGTCATATCGATTTGATATATTTGAAATTTAAACGGAATTCAACTATGAACATTTTAACAAAGATATCCTTATTATTACTTTTTATTTCTCAAAGTGCTATTGCTCAGCAATCTGCAGTTTATACAGACCAAAATCAAGATTATAATAAAGCTGTTCAATTATATAAAGATAAGCAATTTCAAGCTTCACAAATTTTATTTGATAAGGTAAAAGGTACGGCAATTTCTGAAGAAATTATTTCAGATTGTGATTATTACATAGCAAATTGTGCGATAAAAACCAATCAGTCTGGTGCAGATGCTTTGATGGAATCGTTTATAGAAAATCATCCAACAAGTACGAAAAGAAATTCAGCATATTTAGAAGTTGCACAGTATTATTTTGCTGAGGGAAATTATACGCAATCCTTAAAATGGTACGAAAACATTCACGAACCAGATTTATCCGCTTCAGATTTTGAAAAAGCAAATTTTCAACGCGGTTATGCGAGTTTTTCAACTAAGAATAATAAAGACGCTTCGAAATATTTAAATAAAGTTGCCAACTCTAAGGAATACGGAAATCAGGCGAAATATTACTTAGGTTATTTGGCTTATGAAGGTGATAAATATGAAGAAGCGAATGAACTTTTCGGACAAGTTTCTGACCAAGATAAGTACAAAGAAAAAATGGGTTACTTTCAGGCGGATATGAATTTTAAACTTGGAAATTTTCAGAAAGCTATCGATTTAGGGGAACCACAATTGAAAAAATCTTCGGCTTTAGAAAAAAGCGAATTGTCTAAAATTATTGGTGAAAGTTATTTCAATTTAAAAAAATACGACAAAGCTTTACCTTATTTACAAGCCTACAGAGGTAAAAACGGAAAATGGACAAACACCGATTATTATCAGTTAGGTTATGCTTTTTATCAACAAAAAGAGTATGAAAAAGCCATTGCGCAGTTCAATAAAATTATTGAAGGAAATGATTTTGTAGCGCAAAACGCCTATTATCATTTAGCGGAAAGTTATTTGAATACCGATAAAAAACAACAAGCCTTAAACGCTTTCAAAACGGCTTCGGAAATGACTTTCGATACTAAAATTCAAGAAGATGCCGCGTTGAATTATACGAAATTGAGTTACGAAATTGGTAATCCTTATGTGTCAACTCCAGAAATTCTAAAAGCATTTATAGAAAAATATCCAACGAATCCAAACAATCAAGAATTGAAAAGTTTATTGATTAATTCGTACATCACATCAAAAAATTACACAGAAGCATTGGTTTTATTAGAAAAAAATAAAACACCTGAAAATAAAGCAGCTTATCAAAAAGTAGCATTTTATAGAGGTTTGGAAGTCTATACCGATGGAAAATATCAAGATGCTTATGTGTTGTTCAAAAAATCGTTAACGGAAAATAAAGATGCTAAAATTACAGCTCGTGCTACTTTTTGGAAAGGGGAATGTGAATATAGTTTAGATCAATTTTCTGAAGCAATCTTAACCTACAAACAATTTTTAAATAACGCTTCAGCAATTGAAACGCCTGAAAACAAAACGGTGAATTATAATTTGGCTTATGCGTATTTCAAAATTAAAGAATACGAAAATGCAATTCCATATTTCAATACTTACATTACTCAGTCTAAAGAAGATAAAAACCGATTGACAGATGCGTATTTGAGAATGGCTGACTGTAATTACATTTCATCAAAATATTGGCCAGCAATGGATGCATATAATAAAGCGATTGAGTTAAAATGTGTTGATGCGGATTATGCAGCTTTCCAAAAAGGGATGAGTTATGGATTTGTGAATAAAAACGAGAAAAAAATTGAAGATTTAACCAAATTCGTTTCAACATATAAAACGTCACAATATTTAGATGATGCTTTATATGAATTAGCCAATACATATACTGCTGAAGAAATGAATGATAAAGCGATTTCGACATTCGATAACTTAATCAACAATAATAAAAACAGTGCGTATGTTGCCAAATCAATCTTAAAACAAGGATTGATTTATTATAATACAGATAAAGATGATGCTGCGATTGCAAAATTTAAAAAAGTAGTAGCTGAATTTCCAAATTCACCAGAATCTTTGGAAGCCGTTGAAACCGCTAAAAGTATTTACAAAGCCAATGGAAATGTAGCAGAATATGCAGCTTGGGTAAAAACACTTTCTTTTGTAGAAGTGACGGATGCCGAATTGGATAACGATATGTACGAATCTGCTGAAAAGCAATATTTAGCCAACAATCCGAAAAAAGCAATTGAAGGTTTCAATAGTTATTTGGCACAATTTCCAAATGGATTACACGCTTTAAAAGTGCATTTCTATTTAGCGCAATTGTATTTTGCTGATAAATTAGAGAAAAATGCGATTCCACATTACGATTATGTAATTGGTCAAGCCCGAAGCGAGTTTACAGAACAAGCTTTAGTTCGATTATCAGAAATTCATTTGAAAGATAAAAATTGTGATTTAGCGATTTCTGTTTTAAAACAATTAGAATCGATTGCAGAATTTCCTCAAAATACCACTTTCGCACAAGCTAATTTAATGAAGTGTTATTATGAAAAACAAGATTTTGCTAATTCTGAGATTTACGCCGATAAAGTATTGAAAAATCCAAAAATGGATGATAAAATTAAAAGTGATGCGCAAATTATTATTGCACGTTCAGCAATAAAAACTAATAATGATGCCAAAGCAAAAGAAGCTTACGCTAAATTACAGAAAATTGCAAAAGGTGAATTAGCTGCAGAAGCGTTGTATTACGATGCCTTTTTCAAAAACAAAGAGGGAAAATTTGATGCGTCAAACAAAGCCGTTGAGAAATATTCAAGTACGTATTCTGGTTATAAATATTTCGGAGCGAAAAGTTTAGTCTTAATGGCGAAAAACTATTACGGATTAAAAGATAGTTTCCAAGCCACTGAAATCTTACAAAGTATCATCGACAATTTCACAGAATTTCCAGATGTAATAGCAGAATCTCAAACTGAATTAGATAAAATCAAAGCGGAAGAAGCTAAAACGAATTCGTCGGTTACAAAATAAGAGCCAAGTTTAAAGGCAAAAGGCAAAAGTAAAAAGTAAAAAGTAAAAAGAGCCAAGTGTTAAGCTAATCGCTAACATTAAAAAAGATATTTATGAAAAAGTTAATTTTTAGTATCATCGCTATTTCAGCTATTCAAGTTGGTTTTTCTCAAAAGAAAGACGAAAATATTGGTAGTGAAGTGGTTAATATTGTAAAACCTTATACGCCAACGATTTCTGATGCATTTAAAGTAAAAGAAACACCAGCAGTAGAAGAAGAAGTGGTAGAACCAAAAATTCCAATTAAATATCAAATATTTTCTTTTCCAGTAGCGTCAACTTTCGTTCCTTCAAAAGGAAAAGCGGCTGATGTTGATAAAGAAGAATTAGAAAAAGGATTCGCAAATTACGTTTCTCTTGGTGCTGGAAATTACGGAACAGTAAACGGTGAAGTTTTTCTAGCACATCAATTAAGTAAAACCGATTATGTAGGTGGTTTATTGCGCCATTTGTCTTCTCAAGGCGGTATAAAAGGCGTAGCTTTAGATGATAAATATTACACCACTGGTTTAGATTTTACATACGGAAGTAGAACGAAAGATATGAATTGGAATGTCGATTTAGGTGCGAAAAATCAAACCATCAATTGGTACGGATTGCCAACAGAAAACATTAATTTCGACGAAGCAACTATCAATTCGATTGCAGAAATGCAAAGTTATAATACGATTTCCCTTGGTGGAAGAATGGAATTTAACGACGGATTGTTTAATGATGCTTCGATGCAATTCAAACGTTTTTCGGATAAATTTGGTTCTGGAGAAAATAGATTTTTTGTAAAACCAGCGTTCGATTTCGAAATTATGGATAGTAAAATTAGAGCTTCTTTTGTAGTGGATTATGTTGGTGGAAATTTCAAGAAAGACTATTATAATATAGAAGAAATGAAATACAGCAATGTGATTTTCGGAACAAAACCTAGCTTTTTATACCAACAAGATGATTTTTCTGTGCATTTAGGAGCTGGATTATTTTATACAACAAATAAATTCAACGGTGCTTCTGATGGGAAATTTTTTGTATATCCGAATGTAAAAGCATCATACCGTTTGGTTGGCGATTTAATGATTGCTTACGCTGGTGCAGAAGGAAATTTAAAACAAAATTCATATGCTGATTTTGTAGATGGAAATCCGTTCGTATCGCCAACTTTATTTGTATCACCAACTGATAATTCTTATGATTTATATATTGGTATGAAAGGAAAATTAGCCAATGCTGTTTCATTCAACGTGCGTGGTGGTATCAATAATGAGAAAAATAAACCATTCTTTGTTTCAAATGTTTATGATGCAACAATTGTGGAAAAAAAAGGTTATCATTACGGAAATTCGTTTAATGTAGTGTATGATAATTTGAATACGTTTAGTCTTTTCGGAGAAATTAAAGCCGATTTTTCTAAGAAAACTTCATTAGCTTTAAGCGGAACATATAATACTTTCAAAGTTTCGAACTTGCAAGAAGCATGGAATTTACCTCAATTAAAAGTGGAATCTACATTAAATATCGATTTCACAGAAAAATGGTATGGTGGCATGCAATTATTCTTCGTTGGAGAAAGAATGGATTTAGTAACCGTTCAAGATAAAACAATCGTAATTCCAACTTTCAACCAAGAAAAAGTAACGTTAGATAGTTATTTCGATTTGAATGCTAATGTGGGCTACAAATACAATAAAAGACTGACTTTCTTCTTAAAAGGAAACAACTTAGCCAATCAACAATATAATCGTTGGGCGAATTTTCCAGTGCAAGGCATTCAGGTTTTAGGTGGTGCGAGTTATAAGTTTGATTTCTAAAACTTCAACATTCAAAATTCCAAGTTGAATATTCCAAGTTGAATATTCCAAGTTAAAAATGTTGAATTTTCTAAATAATTAAAGTGAATAAAATAATCATCTTATTACTGTTCCCTATACTCGTTTTTGCTCAAAACATTAAAGGAAAAGTTACAAATTCAAACAACGAACCCATAGCTGGAGCATCAGTTTATTTAGATGGAACCACCATTGGAACTTCATCTGACTCTGAAGGTTTGTTTGAAATCAAAGCAAAAAATAAATTCAATACGCTATTAATTGTTCGGTTTTTAGGTTACGAAGATATTATCGTTTCTAATCCGTATGAGAAAGATTTTTATACGTTTGTTTTAGTGACAAAAACTGATATAATTGAAACTGTTGTAATTATAAAAGACGGTTTTACCAGAAAACAAAAATTACAATTGTTTAGAGAACAGTTTTTAGGTGTTACCAAATACGGGAAAGCTTGCAAAATATTGAATGAAGATGAAATTGATTTTAATTACGATTTAGAAAGCTTTGTTTTTACAGCCACAAGTTCAGAACCGATAAAAGTTGAAAATCCTTTATTAGGTTATATAATTGAGTTTGATTTACAAGAGTTTTATGTGAAATTTAATTTCAAAACAATAAAATCGATTCATGCGGTACAAAGTATGTATCTAGGAACTGCAAAATACACAGATGTAAGCTCAGAAGGAAAAAGTATTAAAAATAGAAATGACGTTTATTTTGGTTCATCACCAGATTTTTTTAAAAACATTATCGACAATTCATGGTCTGCTAAAAACTTCATTTTATTTGAAGGGAAATTTAGTGTAGATGCCAATCATTTTTTTAAAGTTATAAAATCAAATGATTTGTATGAAGTTACCGTTTCCCCAACAATAAAACCCGAATTAAATTTAGGAAGTATTAAAAGCGATGGTTTTTATGCCGATTTTAATCTTTTATATAATAAAAAACGACAATCGAGAGTGATTTTCAAAACCAATACTTTTTTCATCGATAATTTTGGGAATAACACACATCGTGATCAAATTATTTTTGGTGGCGATATAGGTCAACAAAAAGTAGGGAATACGTTACCTTTGAACTTTGAACCTGAAATCGTTGTTAAGAACTAGATTTATGAAGAATAAAAAACATGTACTATTAATTAAATATATAATAATTGCATGGGGTTATATGCCTTATTTGTTCATTTTCTCTTTACTCTTTTTTTATTTTCATACAGCTATTTTATTAGGTAAATTACCAGAACCTTCTATTAATGATCCAAAGAATTTTAGTATTTGTAATTTTTATGAACCAATAATAGTTCTATCATTAGAAGTAATGTTTTATACTTTCGGAATATGGATATTTCTAAGTATTTATTTTGATAGAAAGTATTCATTTGAAATTATTAAATTGCATTATATTTTAATTTTTTTGGGATATCTTTTTTCCTTATTATTATTCTTTTCTAATATTTTAACTTGGTTTGCGGATTAAAATATTTTAAAATAAATCCATAAAAACCATTTAACTCGCGTACCTATAACCATGCAAAACTTCAAACAAGAAATACTTTCTCAATACCAAACGTTACTTCAAGATAAAATTGATATTTATCAGGATTTAATTAATTCTTTAACGGAAGATGCGCAAAACGACGCCAAATCTTCAGCTGGTGACAAACATGAAACGACTTTATCTAAACTACATATTGAACAAGAAAAAATAGCAAGTAAACTTAAAGAAGCATTAGAACAACAAGCTATTTTGTCCAAATTAGATATTGATCAAGTTTCGAATAATGTTATTTTAGGAAGTTTAGTTAAAACGAATCATTTGATAGTCTTGGTTTGTACTGCTTTGCCAAAAATCACAGTTAATAATCAACCTGTTTTTGCTATTTCTCCGCAATCTCCATTAGGAATGCAATTGATGCATAAAACCATTAATTCAGAATTCCCTGTCAATAACGTGACTTATAAAATTATAGAGATATTATAAAATTTTAATTCAAAATAAGCTCAGACAAGCAATTACGTAGCTACTTTTTTCTTTGCAACTTAGTGTCTTTGTGTCAAATATTTACAATTGTAAGTAAATCTTCATAATTATTCCATTTTATTTTATTTTTTATTTTAAAAATCGATTTTTAGTTTAAAAATTAAACCAAAATAATGTATTTGGTTTCGTGAATAAACTTTAAAACGCATTTTTGCTTCAATAAATAAATTAAATAAAAAGTTATGTGCGGGATATTAGCCATTATTGGAAAAGGAAAAGACGAAGAATTAGTACAACAATTATCAAAGCGCATGAGCCATCGTGGACCAGATGAAAGTGATATTCATATTACTGATGGCGGACATTTTTTAGCTCATGAACGTTTATCAATCGTCGATTTACACACAGGAAAACAACCTATTCAAGGAACTTCTACCGCATGGATGATTCATAATGGGGAAATATACAACCACCAAAAATTACGTGATACAATTTTAAGAAATCATACTTTCAGAACAACTTCAGATTCGGAAGTGATTGTGCATTTGTATGAAGAATTTGGTTACGATTTTTGTAATCTTCTAGATGGAATGTTTGCCTTTGTAGTGATTGATGGCGATGATTATATTGCGGCTCGTGATCCGCTAGGAATTAAACCTTTATATTACGGAATTGATGAACGTGGTAGAAAATATTTTTCTTCAGAAATGAAAGCAATTGCCGACCAATGTACTACGTTTTCAACATTTCCTCCAGGACATATTTATACAGAAAAAACAGGATTTGTAAAATACTATCAACCAGAATGGGAAGATGCTTCAAAAGCTGTTGAAGAAGTTGATTATAAAGCTATCAGAAAATCGTTAACTAAAGCAGTTAAAAAACGTTTAATGGCTGATGTTCCTTTTGGAGTATTACTGTCTGGTGGATTAGATTCCTCATTAACATCATCAATAGCATGTCGTTTGTTAGAAGGAACCGGACAAAAAATTCATTCGTTTTCAATTGGTTTAGATGCGAATTCACCAGATACGAAAGCAGCCAGAAAAGTTGCCGAATTTATCGGAACGGAACACCACGAAATTCATTTCACCATTGAAGATGGAATCGAGATTTTAGAAAAATTAATTTGGCATTTGGAAACGTATGATGTAACGTCAATTCGTGCCAGTACGCCAATGTATTTCTTGTCGAAAGCCATTACAGAACAAGGCATAAAAATGGTGTTATCTGGCGAAGGTGCTGATGAGGTTTTTGGCGGGTATTTGTATTTTAGAAATGCACCAAGTGCTGCAGAATTTCAACAAGAAACCATTGATAGAGTTCAAAAGTTATTTACTGCCGATTTATTACGCGCCGACAAATCAACAATGGCACACGGTTTAGAAGCTCGTGTTCCGTTTTTAGATAAAAAGTTCTTAGAATTAGCGATAAAAATTAAACCAGAAGAAAAACAGCCAAAAACGTATAACGGTGTTGAAAAATATATTTTAAGAAAAGCGTTTGACACACCCAAAAAACCTTATTTACCAGAAGAAGTTTTATGGCGTCAGAAAGAACAATTTTCAGATGGAGTAGGGTACAACTGGATTGACACCTTAATTGAACATTGTACGGCACAAGTTTCAGATGCTGATTTTGAAAAAGCAGCTATGTTATTTCCGTACAATACACCTACAACAAAAGAAGCGTTCTTTTACAGAAGAATTTTTCATAAATTCTATCCACAAGTTAGTGCGGCAGAAACGGTTAGAAAATGGATTCCGAAATGGCAAGAAAACCAAGATCCAAGCGGTAGAGCGAATTCAGCTCACGTGAAAGCAGATGTTTTAATTCCTTCCGAAACAGAAAAGGTTTAAAAATAAAGTTGTATTTGTTTGTAAAGAAGA
>JAUMDQ010000190.1:0-3193 GCA_032121715.1 Flavobacterium sp. | reverse complement strand
CTTCTTCTGAGAATTCTACATTTCTTCTCGCCATTACAATTTTAGCCGTATCAAAAGCTTTTTTGGTTACATATGTTGTAAACCCTGAAGCACCACCCCAACTGAAACTTGGTACAAAATTTCTTGGAAATCCTGCTCCAAAAATATTAGTACTTACACCAACAACTGTTCCGGTGTTAAACATGGTATTGATACCACATTTACTGTGATCGCCCATCATTAATCCGCAAAATTGTAAGCCTGTCTTAGCAAAATTTTCCGTTTCATAGCTCCACAATTTCACTTCTTCGTAGTTGTTTTTTAGGTTACTATTGTTACTATCTGCTCCAATATTACACCATTCTCCTAAAACAGCATTTCCTAAAAATCCATCATGACCTTTATTAGAATATGCAAATAAAACCGAATTATTCACTTCACCACCAATTACAGAATGTGGTCCAACCGTAGTAGCACCATATACTTTTGTTGCCAGTTTCACTCTACCCGATTCACATAAAGCAAAAGGTCCACGAATCACAGAACCTTCCATGATTTCAGCATTTTTACCAATGTAAATTGGTCCTGTTGATGCGTTTAAAGTAACAAATTCTAATTTAGCACCTTCTTCTATAAAAATATTTTCTGGAGCAATTACGTTTACCGATTTAGGAATCGGTTGTGAATATCTGTCTTCTGTTAGCAATTCATAATCTTCACGAATCGCCACATCATTTTTCTGGAAAATATCCCAAGTGTTTTCTATTTTAATGCAGTCGTTTGTGAATTCAATAATTTCGAAACTATCAAAATCCACTTCTTCTCCTTCTTTAGCAAAAAATGCCACCACTTCTTCGTCTTGAAAAATAGCTTGGTTAACTTCCAAATTCTTAACCATTTCCACCAAAATTTCATTCGGTAAATACGAAGCGTTAATCATCACGTTGTTTTCCATTTCAACCATTGGCCATTTGTCTGACAAATATTCTTCAGTAATTGAGGTTGTAGTTGAACCCAAATGTTTTTCCCATTTTTCACGAATGGTTAAAATTCCAACACGAATATCGGCAACAGGTCTGGTGAATGTAAATGGCAACAAAGCGTTACGATGTGGGCCATCAAAAAGGATATAATTCATTTTGTAAATTTCTAAGTTGAATGGTAAAAGTAAAATAATTAAATTGACGATGCAAAAAAATCGGTCACATTAGGACATAAAAAAACCCCGAATAAATTCGAGGTTTTGTATGATTGATAAATTTGATATTATTTTTTATCGAATTTAGCGTATTTAGTTTTGAATTTATCAATACGACCTGCAGTATCAATAAGTTTAGATTTACCTGTGTAAAACGGGTGAGAAGTTCTAGAAATCTCCATTTTGAAAACTGGATACTCAACACCTTCGTGAGTGATAGTTTCTTTAGTTTCAACTGTTGATTTTGTGATGAATACGTCATCGTTAGACATGTCTTTAAAAGCGACTAATCTGTAATTTTCTGGGTGAATTCCTTTTCTCATTTTGTAAATCTTTAAAATGTATGATTATAATTTGCTTCGCGGCTTTTTAAAATAAAAAGGTGTAAACGCCTTATAACCTTTTGTTAATTTTGTTTTTATTTCAGGGTGCAAATATAGGTATTTATATTAATTACACAAACTTTTTTAAAAAGAAAAATACAATCGTTTTTCAACCCTATTTTCTTGTGTTACAAATCCTGCAAGGTTTCAAAAACTTTGTAGATTTTAGTCGAAAACATTAAGACGCTTTTTCTTTCTTTTTAATATTGTTTAAAGAAACAAAACCCAACACAACAAAACCAAGCGCACAAATGCAAGTTATTATATAGTTAACATCTCTACTACTATAACTTAAATCAATTTTTAAAACATTTTTCACAAAAATCATTAATCCTAAAATAATCATTACAGTAGATGCGTTTTTTTTATTATTCATATTAGTTCTGGTTTAAAAAGCGAAGATATAAAAAATTAAGAAACCTTTGCACCTTTGTGTCTTCGTGGCAAGCTATTGCTCCTTATATAAAAAATACGTAATTTTGCAACCGATTTGCGTGAGTGATAGGAGTGAAAATCCTTTTTTTGTGGCTTTTTTTCAAGACATAAAAAAAGATTGTAACGGATAGCACGACCTGAAAGGGCACGCCCAAAGAAAATGATTATGTCTGATAGAAAAAAAGTAGCTTTTTATACACTGGGTTGTAAACTGAATTTTTCGGAAACTTCTACCATTGCCAGAAACTTCAATGACGAAGGTTTTGACAGAGTAGATTTTGAAGAAGTTGCCGATATATATGTAATAAACACATGTTCGGTAACGGAAAATGCCGATAAGCAGTTTAAACAGGTGGTGAAAAAAGCCATGAAACTAAACGACAAAGCTTTTGTTGCAGCCGTAGGTTGTTATGCTCAACTAAAACCAGAAGAATTAGCCGCAGTTGATGGCGTAGATTTGGTTTTAGGTGCTACAGAAAAATTCAAAATCACCGATTACATTAACGACCTATCTAAAAACGATATGGGCGAAGTACACAGTTGCGAAATTGAAGAAGCCGATTTTTATGTCGGAAGTTATTCAATTGGCGACAGAACGCGTGCTTTCCTAAAAGTGCAAGATGGTTGCGATTATAAATGTACCTATTGTACAATCCCGTTAGCGCGTGGGATTTCAAGAAGTGATGCTTTAGAAAATGTGTTGAAAAACGCCAAAGAAATTTCAGAACAAAACATCAAAGAAATTGTATTAACCGGTGTAAACATTGGCGATTACGGTAAAGGGGAATTCGGAAATAAAAAACACGAACATACGTTCTTAGAATTAGTGCAAGAATTAGACAAAGTTGATGGTATTGAAAGACTAAGAATTTCAAGCATTGAACCTAATTTACTAAAAAACGAAACGATAGAATTTGTAAGCAAAAGCAGAACGTTTGTACCGCATTTTCATATTCCCTTACAAAGTGGAAGCAATGAAATTTTAGGAAAAATGAAACGCCGTTACCAACGTGAAATTTATACGGAACGCGTAAATAAAATTAAAGAAGTAATGCCTCACGATTGTATTGGCGTGGATGTAATTGTAGGATTTCCTGGTGAAACCGACGAACACTTCTTAGAAACGTACAATTATTTAAATGAAATGAACATTTCGTATTTACACGTGTTTACCTATAGTGAACGCGACAATACGGAA
>JAUMDQ010000189.1:0-2053 GCA_032121715.1 Flavobacterium sp. | reverse complement strand
GAAAATGACGGAACCAAAGACGGATTTGCCAATGAAGCTTTACATACGATTTCTCAATTAGTAAATATTCCAATTATTGCATCAGGCGGCGCTGGAAACAAACAAGATTTTGCTGACGCTTTTTTAATAGGTAATGCAGATGCGGCTTTAGCAGCCAGTGTTTTTCACTTTGGAGAAATAGAAATTCCTGAATTAAAACAATTTTTGAACCAACAGAATATAGAAGTAAGAATATAGGTAACAACACAGAATAAAGAAATTATTAAAATTTTATAAATTTCTCCAATCGGTGTTTAAAAAATAAAATATATAAAATGAGAATTGACTTTACAAAAAACAACGGATTAATTCCAGCAATCATTCAAGACAACGAAACCAAAACCGTTTTAATGTTGGGATATATGAATCAGGAAGCTTTAGATACGACATTAGAAACTCAGAAAGTGACCTTCTTCAGTCGTTCTAAAAACAGATTATGGACAAAAGGCGAGGAAAGTGGTAACTTTTTAAACCTAGTTTCGATTAAAAACGATTGCGATAACGACACTTTGTTAATTCAAGTCAATCCAGTTGGACCAACTTGTCATACCGGTTCAGACACGTGTTGGCAAGAAGAAAACAATTCGAGTTATAGCTTTCTTTCAAAACTAGAAAACACGATTCAAGAACGAAAAGAAAATGCGACTTCAGAAAAAAGCTATGTTGCTTCTTTGTTCGAAAAAGGAATCAATAAAATCGCTCAGAAAGTTGGTGAAGAAGCCGTAGAAGTTGTTATTGAAGCCAAAGATAATAATGATGATTTATTCTTATCTGAAAGCGCTGATTTACTGTTTCATTATCTTATTTTGCTACAAGCGAAAGGTTTTAAATTGAATAATGTAGTGGATGTTTTGAAAAGTAGAGAGAAATAAAATAGTTGACAATTTTCAGTTTTTAGTGTTCAGATTTTTTTATATTTACACTACAATTCAACACAAAATCTTTTAAACTCTTAACTTTCAAACTCTTAAACTAATCATGAGATTTCACACACGAAAATGGGTTAAACCCGAAGATTTAAACGCAAACGGAACCTTGTTTGGTGGTCAATTACTAGCTTGGATTGATGAAGAAGCGGCTTTGTATTCCATAGTACAGTTGGAAAATCCGAAAGTGGTTACGAAATACATGAGTGAAATTAATTTTATGAGTGCGGCAAAACAAGGAGATATTGTTGAAATTGGTATTGATGTGGTAAAATTTGGAAAATCGTCTTTAGTTTTAAAATGCGAAGTTCGAAACATGATGACGCGTGAAAAAATCATCACGATTGATAATATTACAATGGTAAATTTGGACGAAGAAGGAAAATCGAAACCTCACGGAAAAACACAAATAGAATTTATCGAAGATCGTTTAGGAGGTAGATAATATGCAAGTAAAACTTCATCATTACGACTTAAAATTAAAACACAATTTTAAAATTTCTCGTTTATCTTTCGATGTCAAGCCAACGCTAATCGTAGAATTAATTAGTGATGGAATTTCTGGTTTTGGAGAAGCTACTGAAAACGCGTATTACGAATTAGATACCTACAAAATTGCGGCTGATATTTCTGAAATCATTCCGATAATTGAAAAATCTAGAAACCTTTCTCCTGAGGAATTTTGGAACGCTTTAAATCCACTTTTGTCGCACAATCGATTCGCTTTATGTGCTTTAGATATTGCTTTTCACGATTTATTTGCTCGAAAAAAAGGAAAAAAATTATACAAATTATGGAATTTAGATATTTCAAATAATCCATTAACAAATTATACGATTGGAATTTCTACCATTGATGAAATGGTTTCAAAAATGAAAGAAATGCCTTGGCCGATCTATAAAATCAAATTAGGAACACCAAATGACATCGAAATTGTAAAAACTTTACGAAAAGAAACCAATGCTATTTTTCGTGTCGATGCGAATTGCGGTTGGACAGTTGAAGAAACGATTCAAAACGCCATTATTTTAAAAGATTTAGGTGTAGAATTCATCGAACAACCTTTAAAAGCAGATGATTATTTAGGT
>JAUMDQ010000188.1:0-3805 GCA_032121715.1 Flavobacterium sp. | reverse complement strand
GAAGAAACTTTAGGCGTTGTTAAAGGACATTTAGAAACTATCCATGCTTATACAAACGACCAAAACTTGGTGGATAATATGCATAAAAAATACCGTCGTGGTAGAGCAGCTGGTTTAAATATGGTAATTACTGAAACTGGTGCTGGTAGTGCCGTTGCAAAAGCTTTACCAAGTTTAGCAGGTAAATTAACTTCTAACGCTATTCGTGTTCCTGTTCCAAATGGTTCATTAGTAGTATTAAATTTAGAAGTTGGTAGAGAAACATCTGTTCAAGAATTAAATCAAATCATGAAAAAATATGCTTTAGAAGGAAACTTAGTAGAGCAAATTAAATATTCAATGAACAACGAATTGGTTTCTTCTGATATTGTTGGAACAGCACAACCTTCTATTTATGATAGTAATGCTACAATCGTTTCTGGAGATGGTAAAAATATCGTTTTATACATTTGGTATGATAACGAATATGGTTACAGTCACCAAGTAATTCGTTTAGCTAAATATATTGCTAAAGTAAGACGTTATATGTACTACTAATTGATAGCAACATAAAATTTTAGAATCCGCCTCGATTACATCGGGGCGGATTTTTTATCGGTAAATATTTCATCAAAGATGCTTTCACTAAAAACGGTCAAAACGTAAAAAAAAATTTAGAGAAATAATCATTTTTTTTAAGGACAAAAAAGCCAAACAATTTAAAACATGTTTGGCTTTTTTATTTATAAATCTATTCTGATTTTCTTTGTGTGAAATAATAAATGGGTATTCCTAACAACACAATTCCTAAACCTAAACCTGTATTTCTTGTATCGTAAATCAATAAAGTCATACAAATTAAAGAAGTCATTACAATATACAAAATTGGAACAAATGGATAACCAAAAGCTTTATATGGCCTTGGTGTATCAGGTTCTTTTTTACGAAGAATGAAGATTCCGTAAATGGTTAAAATATAAAATAGTAACGAAGCGAAAGTCGCATACGTTAACAAATCGCCATATTTTCCAGACAAACACAATACAGCAGCCCATAAACATTGGAACCACAATGCTTTTTCTGGAACATTATTTTTGTTTAATTCACCAGCTTGTTTAAAAAACAAACCGTCTTTACTCATGGCGTAAAACAAACGACCACCAGCTAAAATAATTCCGCTATTACAACCAAAAGTGGAAACCATAATTAAACCTGCCATTACAAAAACACCTACATTTCCTAAAATAATATTCGCTGCAGCTGCACCTACTCTATCATCTGTTGCAAACATAATTCCTTTTCCTAAAACGCTAACATCTTCTGGATTTCCGCCAACTGGCAACAAAGCCAAATAGGCTAAATTCGCTAAAATGTAAATTACAGTTACAATCAAAGTTCCTAAAAATAAACTTCTAGGAATGTTCTTTTTTGGATCTTTAATTTCTGCAGCAATAAACGTTACATTATTCCAAGCATCACTCGAAAATAACGAATTAATTATCGTTGCTCCCATCGCACCTAATAAGGCAATTCCGCTTAATTTAGTTACAGTTATAGTTCCGTCTTCTTTTAAAACAGTTTTGGAAGCTTCCCACATATTTTCGAAATTGTGACTCAAAATATACGTTTGCAATCCCACGTATAATCCTAAAATAATTAAAGCAAATAAGGCGAATAACTTCGCAACCGTAAATAACAATTGAATTTTCTTTCCACTATTCACCCCTTTTGTATTGATGAATGTTAGTAAAACAATGCTGACTATCGCTAAAACTTGTTTTAAATTGATAGTATATGTTCCAACTTCGAGAAGTGTTTTATCTAATTCTGGAATAAAAACGGCGGTATAATTAGCAAAAGCAACGGCAACGGCAGCAATTACGCCTGTTTGAATTACAGAAAAAACCGTCCAACCATATAAAAAAGACATTAGTTTTCCGTAGGCTCTTTGAATGTAAACGTATTGTCCACCAGCGTTTGGCATCATTCCGGCTAATTCGCCATAACTTAAAGCGGCTGACATCGTTAACAAACCTGTAACTAGCCAAATCACTAATATCCAAGCTGCTGATCCAACATCACGAGCCATAGCGGCAGTTACAATAAATATTCCGGAACCTATCATGGAACCAGCAACTAAACTGGTTGCGTTTAATAATCCTAATTCTTTTTTAAACTCTGTTTTGTTCTCCATAGTAAAATTATAGTTTTGCTAAAGATAAAAAAAGAAAACGATTTTCAATAAAGAATATAAATTTGAGCAATTATTGAGAGATAACCCTGTTAATTTGAACGAAGCGTTTGTCATAATATTCTTCTGTTATCGAAGAAATTATCACACCTGAACTTGTAGATGAATGTACGAATTTAATGTCGTTTTCAGAGACTTCCGTAATTAAACCCACATGATTAATATGCGAAGAACCATTTGTAGCAAAAAAGATTAAATCGCCTTTTTGAGCTGAGATTTTATCCACTTTAACACCAAAATTCGATTGTTCCGAAGACGTTCTTGGTAAAGTAATATCGATAGTTTTAAAAGACGAAAACATTAAACCAGAACAATCAAAACCTGCAGAATCTGTTCCGCCGCTTCTGTATTTTGTGCCAATATTATTTGATGCTGTTGCGATTACAGACTCCGCATTTGACAAACCTTTTTCAGAAACTAACTTAATTTCTTTTGGAAAAGTAACTTCTTCTACAACAGCTTCTTTCTCTATTTTTTCAGATGTGCGAATTACTAATCGAGCTCCAACAGCTAAATCTTTTTTAATTTGAGGATTAAGTTGTTCTAATTCGGAAATGCTAATTTTATACTTTTTCGAAAGTCCATATTTGGTTTCTTTAGGTAAAACGGTATGGAATACTTCTTGAAGTTCTTGATTTTTCTCTACTTTATCTTTTTTTCGTTTTGATTTTTCAACTACAACTTCTTCAAAAATGGAATGATTTTTAGTTTTCGAAACTTGCAAAACCTGACCAACTTTCAAACCTTCCGATTCAATACTTGGATTCAATTGCTTCAATTTTTCGATACTAATGTTGTATTTTTTGGACAATCCGAATAACGTTTCCTTTGCCACAACTTCATGTTCCACAATATCTTCAATTTCCTTTTTTGCAGAAATTTGTAAAATAGAGTTAATTGTCAAACCTTTTTTCGCAGCTGGATTAAGTGTTTCCAACTGAGAAACCGTAACCTTATATTTTTTGGAAATACTATAAAGTGATTCACCTTTTCGTACGGTATGCTGCAGGTTTTCTTGCGAAAAACCCAAACTTGTGAAAAGAAAAAATATGCCTGTAATAAAAAATTTCATTTTATTGTAACGTAAAAAATCGATAAATAGTATAAAAAATCAGGTGTAAGTATCAATTTTAACACTTACACCTGATTTATAATTTATTTTTAAGAAACTATCTTTTGTAATTCTGTTTGGCAACCCAATCTGCATATTTAGCAGCAACTTTTAAGTGCTCATTATAATCCGTTGCAAATTCGTGGTAACCAAATTTTTCTACACTCGCACAGAAATACAAATAATCATGTTTTTCAGGACTTAAAACCGCATCAATTGCCGAAACATCTGGCATAAAAATTGGTCCTGGAGGCAATCCTGTGTTTCTGTAGGTATTGTATGGAGAACTTGTCATTAAATCGTTGTGCATCACACGTTTTACCACTAAATCCCAGTTATTTGATTTTTGTTTTAAAGCATAAATAACCGTTGGATCTGCTTGTAACGGCATATTTTTGTTTAAACGATTTAAATACACACCTGCTACTTTTGGTCTTTCGTCTGCTTTAGCCGTTTCTTTATGA
>JAUMDQ010000187.1:1089-4284 GCA_032121715.1 Flavobacterium sp. | reverse complement strand
CCACCACCAGAAGTAGTGATGATTTTATTTCCATTGAAAGACAAAACAGAAATATCGCCAAAAGTGCCACATTTTTGATATTTATAAGAACTTCCTAAAGCTTCCGCACTATCTTCTAAAATTGGAATTCCATATTGATTGGCAATGGCTCTAATTTCATCCATTTTCACTGGCATTCCGTATAAATGAACGGGAATTATGGCCTTGGGTTTTTTGCCTTTTGAAATCCTATCTTTAACAGCTTCTTCTAATGCAATGGGACACATGTTCCAAGTCTCCATTTCGCTATCAATAAAAACGGGAGTTGCGCCTAAATAAGCAATTGGATTGGCTGAAGCCGAAAACGTCATCGATTGACAAATCACTTCATCACCAGGTTTTACATCTAATAAAATTAAACCTAAATGTAAAGCGGCAGTTCCAGAACTTAAGGCGCCAACAAAAACATTTTCATCTAAATATTTTTCTATATCGATTTCAAAATTATTCACATTCGGACCTAGTGGGGCAACCCAATTGGTATCAAAAGCTTCTTGTACATATTTTTGTTCGGTTCCACCCATATGTGGTGACGATAACCATATTTTTTCTTGTGGCATTACGAATGAAATTTTATAGGTTTAGCAGGAATTCCGACTGCTGTACAATTCTCTGGAATAGATTTAGAAACCACTGCTCCTGCTCCAATTGTAGTGTTTTTTCCAACCAAAACTTGATTTATTATTTTTGCTCCTGTTCCCACATAAACAGCTTCTTCTAAAACGACTTCTCCTGAAACATTTACTGCTGGCATTAACGATACAAAATTTTCTAAAATCGTATCGTGACCAATCGTACACGCTAAATTCAACGTTACATAATCTTTAATTAAAATATTGCACGTGATGATATTACCAGCACAAATTATAGTTCCTTTCCCTATTAAAACTTGATCATTTCCGATTAAAACCGAAGGATGAACTAACGTTTCAAAAGTGATATTTTGATTTTCGATTAAAGCAATAACATTCTTTTTATAAGCTGGATTTCCTAAAGCTAAGGCAACAGAAATCACATCAGAAACACTATTCAAATCTGAGACTTTTCCTAAAACAGGAAAACCATTAACTAAAGTTCCTTTTTCTTTTCCGTCATCGTAATAGCCGATGAAATCATATTTTGGGGAAACAGCATTAATTTGATCGATAAGCATTTTCACTTCTCTACCAAAACCGCCTGCTCCTATTATTGCAATTTTCTTCATATTGGGGGTTAATATTGTCCTTGAAATGGTTCTATTGTGGCTGCGTCTTCTGCAGAAATTCCTTCACTAATTAGTACTTTTTTTACGGTTAAGAATAGAATTTTCACATCTAACCAAAAAGAAATATTGTTAACGTAAAAAACGTCTAATTCAAATTTTTTATCCCAAGAAATAGCATTTCTACCATTTATTTGCGCCCAGCCTGTAATTCCAGGTTTTACTTTATGTCTTTGATTTTGAAACTCGTTATACAAATGTACGTAATCTGTTAATAACGGTCGCGGTCCAATGATACTCATATCACCTTTTATGACGTTTAGCAATTGCGGAATTTCATCCAAAGACGTTTTTCGTACAAATTGTCCAACAGAAGTTAATCTTTCCGAATCATGTAGTAATTTTCCTGAAGCATCTTTTTTATCATTCATGGTTTTGAATTTGATAATTGAGAATACTTCGCAATTTTTCCCAGGTCGACGTTGAATGAAAAACGGTTTTCCTTGATTAGCAAAAAACAACAAAATAGTAACCAATAGAAATACTGGCGATAAGATAATAAATCCTATCACAGCAAGTAGAAAATCTAAAATTGGTTTTACTATTTTTAAATACATATTACTTTATACTTAACACTTTTTACTTGGCTCTTTTTACTTGGCTCTTTTTACTTTTTACTTGACTCTTTCCACTTGGCTCTTTATAATCTCATAACTATGCTTCGGTGTCACATGATTTACAAAATAGTGATACCCCTTTTCTCCCATTTGTTTACAAAGTTGCGGATTTGCACGCAATAAATCAATTTTTTCTTTGATTAGATTGGGTTGGTTTGAGGGTGCCCAAACTCCGGCTTTTATTTCCTCTTGAATGATTGTTCCATAATCAGTATTGACATCAATAGCAGCTAAAACTGGAATTTTCGCATTGAAATAACTCAATGATTTGGATGGAATATTCGGAATGGTAAAATTTTCGTGTAAAGAAATTAAACCACAATCGGCCACCGAAATAATATTTTGATAATCCTCACGTGGTAATGAATTCTTAATTATTACGTTTGGGAGGTTTCTATCTTTTATTAATTTTTCAATCTTAGCTTTCTCCGTTCCTTGTCCGACAATAAAAAAAAACACTTTATCTTCTGGTTGAAACAATTCGGCAACGGCCAAAATATTTTCTAACTTTTGAGGCAAACCAATATTACCACCGAAAATAATTACGAAGTTATCATCAAAATTATACTTCTTTCTTAAAGCGTTTTTGTCTCCAGAAAACTGTGGAATTTCTTTTTGCCAATTGGGTAACAAATGTAATTTTTTGGTTTTTACTTTCGGATTATGATTGATTACATAATCGATATTTCCTTTTGACATACAACCAATATCATCAGCCACTTCGTATAATAAATGTTCTTTTTTTCGGAAAAAATTATATAACATCCCGTCTTTCTTCATCATGCCTAAATCGACAGCGTTTTGAGGGAAAATATCTCTTAAAATCAGATATAATTTAGACTGGTATTTCTTTTTTAACCAACTCGCCACATCTACCAAACTAATTGGAGGTGTTGGCATGATGATTAAATCTAAGGTTTCAGACTTAAAATATTTTTTAATTGCTTTTTTATATTGATATGGCAATAATACATTCGCAATTCCTTTTTGAATAGGATTTACGTTTAATAACGGAAGTGTTTTTACACGAATAACATGAATTCCTTCCTCATTTATTAAACCAGTTTCATTTTCATTAACAGCTGGCGCAACAACAAAAACTTCATGACCATGATCGCGAAATTCTTCCATTAAATCGGTATATAAATTACTCGAATTTGGAATTTTAGGATAAGCCAGAGCTAAGAAAAGAATTTTACTGTTTGGTTTCACTTAATTTGGAGGGATTAAAAAGGGATTTACTAAATACTAAAAACTGATAACTGAATACTATTTTTT
>JAUMDQ010000187.1:0-1079 GCA_032121715.1 Flavobacterium sp. | reverse complement strand
TATATGATTTATTTTAAACAATATAGCACTTCGACTCCGCTCAGTGTGACAGAACTACTTACAATTTTTTAGACCAAACTACTCGATTTACATAATCGGTATAACTCAAAATGATTCGAACCATTTTTTCGGAAACATTTGGAATAGAATAATCAGCAACTGGCCTGAAATTTCTTTCCGAACCTGTTTTTTGTGTTTGTAATTGTACTAAACCTTGCATGATTCTTTCTGGCGAAAGTCCGACCATCATTACAGATGCTTCTTCCATGGCTTCTGGTCGTTCGTGCGCTTGACGAATATTTAAAGCGGGGAAATTTAAAATGGAAGATTCTTCCGAAATCGTTCCGCTATCCGACAACACCGCAAAAGCATTCATTTGTAAGGCGTTATAATCATTGAAACCCATTGGTTTTAAAAACTGAACTTCCTCACGAACTTTTACATTTTTGCTTTCAATCATGTTGCGCGTTCTCGGATGTGTGCTTACAATAATTGGGAATTTGTATTTTTCTGCGATTTGATTTAAACTTTCAATCAAACCATTAAAATTATCAGGATTGTTTATATTTTCTTCTCGATGCGATGATACTACAAAATATTTTCCTTTTTCTAAATTTAGAGTGGAAAGAATTTCTGAAGCTTGAATATTTGGCAAATAATGATGTAACACTTCAAACATTGGCGAACCCGTTTTGATAATTCTATCCGCTGGCAAACCTTCACGAAGTAAATATTCGCGAGCAATATCGCTATAAGTCAAATTCACATCTGAAATATGATCCACAATTTTACGATTTGTTTCTTCTGGAACCCTTTGATCAAAACAACGGTTTCCTGCTTCCATATGGAAAATTGGAATTTGACGTTTTTTAGCTGGAATGGCACACAAACAACTGTTCGTATCACCTAAAACTAAGAAAGCATCTGGTTGTACTTCTTCTAAAAGCGGATCGATTTTAATTAAAATTTGTCCGACAGTTTCTGTAGCCGTTTTTCCTGCAGCATTCAAGAAATAATCAGGTTTACGAATACCTAAATCATCAAAAAAGATTTGATTTAATTCGTAATCGTAATTTTGT
>JAUMDQ010000186.1:0-6068 GCA_032121715.1 Flavobacterium sp. | reverse complement strand
ACCACCGCCACCTTGTGTATTTCCACCTGTTCCTCCTGTATTTGGAGTCCCTGGTTTAATAATTCTTTTACGTTTATTGGCTGCAGCTCCCGCTCCGGCAGCTCCTGGCGTACCTGGTTTGTTTGCTGCTCCAGGTGTTCCTGGTTTTTTAAACTCTTCTTTCTTTTTCTTAGGTTTATTAAATTGAGATAAATCAATCGTTTGACCTGTAAAAGTTGCTCCTGAAAGCTTTGTATATTGTGTGTCTAACTTCACTTCAATTGGAGTTCCGTCAGCATTAAATTCTTGAGGTTGAATAGAAGGTTCTTCAGCTTTTACTGGAGTTTCTTTAGGTTTCTCAAAAGATTTTTTTACAGTTTCTGCAGGTTTGTCTGAAGTTTTTTCTGCAACAACTGGTTTTTCTTCTTTTGCAACAACATTATTTTCTTGAACAACAGCAGGTTTTTCCTCAGCAACAACAGGTTTTTCTGCTTTTGGTTGTTCTTGTTTTTTAGGATTTAAATCAATTTTTCCTAAAGTAACAGGAGCGGTTACAACTGCTCTTGCTTTAATAACTTCTTGTTTTTGTCTTTCTTCTTCTGCAAGACGCTTAACTTCAAGTTCTTTTTCGATTTCACGTTTTAATGCTTCTTTCTCTTTTTTCTTTTCTTCGCCAACTTCTTTCGAAGCTACTTTGTTTCCCTTATCGGCCGAAAAAATATCGCACAAGACGTCGAATTCCACTTGAGAAACTTTTGCATTGGGACTGTGCTCAATGGTGTGACCCTTTTCTTTTAAGGTGTCAACAGCTCTATCTAGTGAAATGTTGAATTCTTTTAAAACTTTACTTATTCGTATTACTCTTTCTTCAGACATATGTGTATTTTGCTTAATTTTCTGTGTTGTTGCGTTGCTATTATGTTTATTTGAATTAGCTATCTAATTCATTTTTTAAAATATTGATCACATCTAAAATGGTTTCTTCTTCTAAATCTGTTCTTTTTACTAAATCTGCTACATCTTGATCAACAATGCTTCTTGCTGTATCTAAACCGATTTTTTCAAATTCTTCGATAATCCATTCTTCAATTTCATCGCTGAATTCTCTTAATTCTACATCATCTTCTTCCTGAACAACACCTTCACGAATTACATCTAATTCATATCCAGTTAATTGACTAGCTAATTTAATGTTTTGACCGTTTCTACCAATGGCTTTTGAAACTTCTTCAATTTTTAAGAAAACTTCTGCTTTTTTATTTTCTTCATCAATTTTTACTGTAGAAACTTTAGCTGGACTTAAAGCTCTAGTAATAAATAATTGTGTGTTTTGCGTATAATTAATTACGTCGATATTTTCGTTACCTAACTCACGAACAATTCCATGAATACGAGAACCTTTCATACCTACACACGCTCCAACTGGATCAATTCTGTCATCGTAAGAATCTACAGCAACTTTTGCTTTTTCACCAGGTATACGAACTACTTTTTTGATAGTAATTAAACCATCAAAAACCTCTGGAATTTCTTGTTCGAATAATTTCTCTAAGAAACTTGGTGCTGTTCTTGACATAATAATTTGAGGTTTATTACCTTTAAGCTCAACACTTTCGATAATTCCTCTAACGTTTTCTCCTTTTTTGAAGAAATCATTTGGTATTTGTTTTTCTTTTGGTAAAATAATTTCATTTCCATCATCATCCATCAATACTACCATTTTAGGTCTTACGTGATGTACTTCTGCTGTATAAATATCACCAATTAAATCTTTAAATTGCTTGTAAAGATTAGTGTTGTCATGTTCATGAATTTTAGAAATTAAGTTCTGACGTAAAGCCAAAATTGCTCTTCTTCCTAAATCTATTAATTTTACTTCTTCAGATACTTCTTCACCAATTTCAAAATCTGGTTCAATTTTTCTAGCTTCTGTTAAAGTGATTTCTTCATTTTCTAAATCTAAATCATCATCAGCTACAACCACACGGTTTCTCCATATTTCCATATCTCCTTTATCAGGATTTATGATAATATCGAAATTGTCATCTGAACCATATTTCTTTTTTAACGCATTTCTAAACACATCTTCCAAAATCGCCATTAAGGTAAC
Organism: Flavobacterium sp.; assembly: GCA_032121715.1. Taxonomy (GTDB): domain Bacteria; phylum Bacteroidota; class Bacteroidia; order Flavobacteriales; family Flavobacteriaceae; genus Flavobacterium. The sequence goes on along the minus strand of JAUMDQ010000186.1, from coordinate 3,979 downwards.
TCTGTCGATAAGTTTGTCGTCTTTAAATTCTGAAAATGAATCTATTAATGCAATATTCTCCATGTTATGCTTTATTTTTTAAAATGATATTATTACTACTGCTTCTTTTATATCTGTATAAGAAATCTTTAACGTTTTTTCAACTGTAACTTTTCCTTTTCCGATTTCTTTAGGTTCTCTCGCACTCCAAGTTAAGGTTGCGCCATCCTCATCTGCTTCTGTTAAAGTTCCTTCAAAATCTCCTTGAGAAATTGTTTTTATCTTTAATGTTCTACCGATGTTTTTTTTGTATTGTCTTACCAATTTTAATGGTGTAGACAAACCTGCTGAAGCTACTTCAATAGAAAATTCTATTTCTTCACCTTCTAATCCGTTGTCTAAAAACCGATTAACATTGATGCAATCTTGCAAATTCACACCTGAATCTCCGTCTAAAACAACGGAAATCTTGTTTGTTTCTGAAAAATCTAAATCAATCAAAAACAATTGCGGGTTCTCTTCTAACGCCTTGCCAAGCAAGTCTTTTACTTTTTCTTTAAATGTCATCTTTATAAAAAGAGGCACGCAATGCGTGCCTCATTATTTGGTTCATTACGAAATAACTGCGCAAATATACAACATTTTTTTTGAAATGCACAAATATTTCATTTTTCAAAAAAAGTTCAACAATTCAAAAATAATTTTGTAATTTTATATTTGTTAACAAACCGTAAATTAAACTTAAAAACAAATGAAAACAATTTTAGTACCTACCGACTTTTCTAAACATGCTGAAAACGCTCTTAAAGTAGCCGCACAAATTGCCAAAAAAAATGATGGTGAAATTATATTATTACACATGTTAGAGCTATCTACTTCAGGAAATGACGCACTTCATACCGCACATGATATTCCTGAATTAATGTTTTTTAAGAACAGTGCTTTAGAAAAATTAGAAAATTTAGAAAACGCAAGTTTTTTAGACGATGTAAAAGTTTCGAGTTTGGTGCAATTTAACAAAGCTTTTGATGGAATTATGGATAATGCCAAAAAACACAATGTGGATTTAGTTGTTATGGGTTCTCATGGCGCTAGTGGTTTTCATGAAATGTTTGTAGGTTCAAATGCTGAAAAAGTAGCTAGAAATTCTGAAATTCCAGTTTTAGTAATTAAAAAAGAAGAAGAAGATTTCAAAGCAGGAACTCTAACTTTCGCATCTGACTTCTCTAAAGAAATTAAAAAACCATTTGAAAAAGTAGTTGATTTCGCAAAAAGCTTTGGTTCACACATTAACTTACTTTACATCATTACTCCAAACAACTTTAGCACTACTAGAGCTGCCGAAGACAAAGTGAAAAGTTTTATTGAAGAATTCCATTTCTCAGATTACTCAACTCATATTTACAATGACATTAATGTAGAAAAAGGGATTTTACATTTTGCCAAAGATTCAAACACGGATATTATTGGAGTTTGTACACATGGCAGAAAAGGATTGTCTCACTTTTTAAACGGAAGTATTTCTGAAGATTTAGTAAACCATGCTAAAAGACCAGTTGTTGCTTTTAAAATATAAGTTTACCTATTCAACAAAAATCCCGTTCCGAAATACTCGGAACGGGATTTTTTTTACATCCTAAAGCAAGTTTTATTTAGAAAAACACAAACTTGTTAAAAATAAAAAATCCCACTTTTTTCAAAGCAGGATTTTTTGTTGGCTCACAAGGACTCGAACCTTGAATGACTGCACCAAAAACAGTAGTGTTACCATTACACCATGAGCCAATTATTTCGTAATTGCGAGTGCAAATGTAATATATATTTTTTTCTCTGCAAACATTTCTTTAAAAATTTTTAAGAAAAATTTAATTGCTTATCTCTTCAATAAATAGTTTCTTTGTAATCTAAATTAATTTAGCATAAATATGACTTCATTTAATTACAGCAAATGGAATACCTACTTAGGTTGGTTTGCTTTTATAATTGCATTAATAACCTATACTTTAACAGTAGAGCCTACCATGAGTTTCTGGGATTGTGGTGAATATATTGCTACAGCTGCAAAACTACAAGTAGGCCACCCACCAGGTGCGCCATTATACCAAATGATAGGTGCGTTTTTCGCGATGTTCGCAACAGACGACACTCAGATTGCATTAATGATTAACATGATGTCAGTTTTTTCAAGTGCATTTACGATTTTGTTTATGTATTGGTCGACTTCTAAAATTATTAGAAAAATTGTAAAAGTAACTTCTGAATGGAATGACCAAACTTCAAAACTAACATTAGGCGCCTCATTAATTGCGGCTTTATCTTTTACGTTTACAGATAGTTTTTGGTTTAATGCTGTAGAAGCAGAAGTATATTCAATGGCTTCGTTATTTATAGCTTTACTATTTTGGCTGGGATTGAAATGGGAAGAAGAACTAGAAACCGAACGAGGAAACAAATGGTTAATTTTAATTTCTTTGGTTATTGGACTTTCATTCGGAGTGCACTTTATGGCTTTATTAGCCTTGCCTTCAATTGGAATGTTATACTTTTTCAAAAAACAAAAAAATGTAACTACTAAAAATTTCATTATTGCCAATGTGATAATTATGGCCATTTTGATGTTTATTTTTAAATTTTTATTGCCTTACACATTATCCTTTTTCGCAAAAACGGAAATTTTCGCAGTAAATTCTCTTGGATTACCTTTTAATTCAGGAACAATTATTGCTTTCCTACTTATTGTTGCAGGATTTTATTTCGGATTATCGTACACTAAGAAAAAAGGCTTAGTAAATTACAACACCTTATTATTGTGCGTGTTATTCATATTAATTGGTTTTTCAACTTGGATTATGTTGCCGGTTAGAGCGAATTCAAACATTAACATTAACGAAAACAAACCAAGTGATGCCGCCGAAGTATTAGCATATTACAACAGAGAGCAATACGGTGAAACGAAATTGTTTTATGGTCCACAATATTCAAATGCATATGCTGGCTCCGATGAAGACGATCCATATTCTGACGACAAACCTAACTACGAAAGAGACGAAAAAACAGGCAAATATGTAATTACAAATAATTATAAAGACGCCAATCATAATCCAAACTCAAAACACAATGCCTTTTTACCAAGACTTTGGAGTGAAGAACATGCCAAAAACTACATGACTTTTACAAAACCGTTAGAATTCAGTATTAATCACGAATCTTTTTACGACGAAGAAACTGGAGAAACGAATGAAGAAAAGCTAGGTCAATTCACAGAAATTGTTTCCGATTTTAGAAGTCAATTTGCTTCAAACAAATTAGGTTTAGACGAGTATGAAGATTTCTTAAAAACCTATGGCGATTATTTAACGATTGAAAAACCTTCGTTTTCAGACAACATGAAATTCATGTTTGAATATCAGTTTGGTTACATGTATTTCCGTTATTTAATGTGGAATTTCGTTGGAAGACAAAATGATTTACAAGGAAATTACGAAAGTTTAGAAGGAAACTGGTTAAGCGGAATTGGCTTTATTGACAATTTACATTTAGACAATCAGAATGAATTAACGACTGATATGAAAAACAATAAAGGTAGAAATACGTATTTCTTTTTACCTTTTATTTTAGCCATTATCGGTATGGTGTATCACGCTAAAAAAGAATGGAAATCCTTTTATGTGCTACTTTTACTCTTCTTATTTACTGGTTTAGTCTTAAAAGTGTATCTTAATGAAAGACCTTTCGAACCAAGAGAAAGAGATTACGCTTTAGTAGGTTCGTTCTATATTTTCGCAATGTGGATTGGAGTTGGAATTTATGCCATTTACCAATACATTTTAAAATATGTGAATCCGAAAGTGGCTTTACCAGCGGTTTTAGCAACAACTTTATTAGCTTCTCCAGTCGTGTTAGCTTCTCAAAACTGGGATGATCATGACAGAAGCGGAAAACACACAGCCGTTGCTATGGCAAAAGCGTATTTAGATTCTTGTGAACCGAATGCGATTTT
>JAUMDQ010000185.1:0-1746 GCA_032121715.1 Flavobacterium sp. | reverse complement strand
TATAACGGTTTGGCGCTAAAAGAAGGAAGGGAATAGAAAGCATTTCTGCTTGTTCACTTCCTAATGACGAAGATAGTAATAATGATGAGGAAACCACAAAAGCCCTTCTTTCTTTTTAGCGCATGTTAGCAGCGGGTTCATGTCTATTCATAAATATTTGTTTCATTATATTCTTCTTGTTCTTGGTTTCAAGTTTAACTTCATTCCCATTAGTTCTAATGGCGAATTAAAGTTTCTAACTCCAATTGGCATATCATTCAAGTAATTTTGGCAGTATGTTTTAGCTGAATTCAACTTCTCAGTTTTGTCTTCGCAATAAGCCTTAATGTGATATATTTGATCTTTCAGTGTACCTAAAGTTCTTTGGTCGTTGTCAGTTGAAAATATCTTTAGTACTTTATAGTTTTCTGAAATATAATCTTTTACCCCTTCTGCATCGCCATAGTCTTGAATCAATCTTTCTTCTAATTCTGATAGTAGTAAATTGTGCAAATTCTTTAATTCTTTTTTTGTTATGTTATTTACAACAATTCCGTATAAGGTTTCTTTATGAACAAGTAAAAAATGTCGCTTTCTTTCAAGTATGAACACGTGACAATTCCATTTCTCGCATACTTCTTCAATTAAATCATCTTTTTCTAATTGACCAAAGATTTCTTCGGATTTTCTTGTAGCATATATCTTTATCATTCTAAATTGGTTTTGCTGTAAACTCGCTGCTAACGGTTCGAGCCTTTACGCCGGGTGGACTTCTTGTAAGCTTAATTTATTTTTTTGGCAGTGCAAGGGCGTATCATTTCGAAGCCAAGCCCGGCACTGCCAACTGTGATTGCCCGACTGGCGTAAAGGCGGTGTTATATGCGGTTTTATTTTCTAGCCAGTTCACACATTAGATTTTTATATTAAGCTCAAGTCGACCGCCAAATCCAAGTTCAATAATTTTTTGAAGTGTCGAAATTCTTGCTTCTTTTAAATTATTTTCAATTTTAGAAATATAGGATTTTGTTGTTCCAACTTTTTCAGCAAGTTGCTCTTGAGTCATTCCCATTTCTAAACGTGTGTCATGAATTAACGCACCAATTTTGAAGGCTTCGTAACCGGCTTCAAGTTCGTCACGTTCCTTCGTCCCGCGTTTACCGTAGTTCTTTTCTTTAAACTCTTCGAGTGTCATTAAATTCTTATTTTTCGTTTTCATATTCTAATTTTATTTTAAGAGCCATTTCAATTTCTTTCTTTGGTGTCTTTTGGGCTTTCTTTTGAAAGCCATTTGCTAAAACAACTAATCGTCCTTCATCAAAAAAACAGAAAATTCTAAAAATGTCACTTCCTGATTGAACTCGGATTTCATAAAGCCCGTCCGTGTTTTCAATATGTTTAAGATAAATTTCTGGAACTCTTTGCAAGTCTTCAACTAAGTCAAAAGTCCAAACAATTTTTGCCTTTACTTTTTTGTTTTGTTTGTCGAAGAACTCCTGAAAATAGTTTTTATAAAAAGTAATCTTTCTATATTTCTGATTTTTGTCCACAATACAAAGATAGCAAAGTTTCCCTAAAGTGAAACAAAAGAGGTCATTTAAAATTCTTTACAAATCTGTCGTTATGGTATTCTTAAAATCGCATATAACGGTTTGGCGCTAAAAGAAGGAAGGGAATAGAAAGCATTTCTGCTTGTTCACTTCCTAATGACGAAGATAGTAATAATGATGAGGAAACCACAAAAGCCCTTCTTTCTTTTTAGCGCATGTT
>JAUMDQ010000184.1:0-1919 GCA_032121715.1 Flavobacterium sp. | reverse complement strand
AATTCAATCCACATATTAGAAGTATCATTGCTTATAATACCGAATCTAAAATCACAGAATCCGCAAGACCAAATGGCGTTTTGTTAGCGCAAATCACACCTCGTGGTGGAAGAATTTCTGGAACTTCATCAGTAGTACAATTAGATGCTTGGAATTGGGAAGATGCCGTAATTAAAGAAAATGACGGAATTCACATGCGCTGGCCAAATAGCTATGCCAGATTAGGCTGGTGGGCTGAACCAGGCGGAATCGAACCGAACAAAAAATACGACGAACAAACCAAAGCGATTCAATTGTTTTTTGACCAATCTTTAGGATATTCCAATTCGGATAAAAAAATAAAAGACATTCCTTATGATGCTATGAACGGCTTACAAAACGGTGATAAAACCTTGTATGTAAACGCAAATGGCGAAAAAGAAATCACAGATATTGTCTTATTCAAAAAGAAAAACAACATTAAAAAATTAGTGATTATTGGAGGATATAATGCGCATAAAATTGCCGATTTATTAAAAGAAAATAATGTTTCGGTTTTATTAAGAAGAATTCATGATGTTCCGAATTCTGAAGATGAAGATGTAAACTTACCTTACAAAATAGCAAAAATCTTAACCGATAAAGGAATTATTGTAGGATTAGAAAATTCAGGTGATATGGAACGTATGCAAACTCGTAACATACCATTTTATGCCGGAACTTGTGCCGCTTGGGGAATGAACAAAGAAGAGGCGTTGAAATTAATCACTTCTAACACCGCAAAAATATTAGGAATTGACGCAAAATACGGAACTTTAGAAGCAGGAAAAAGCGCTACCCTATTCATTTCAGAAGGTGATGCTTTAGATATGAAAACGAATAAATTATCTCAAGCATTTATTGACGGAAGACAAATTAGTTTAGAAAGTCATCAAACAGAATTATACGAAAGATATAAAGGGAAGTATGAAGCTGGAAGTCCGAAGTCGGAAGTAAAACAATAAATTATTTAAACACAATTTTCAAAGTCGCAAAGCCATTCGTTTTGCGACTTTGTTTTTTTACTTAAAAAAGATACCTTTGTGTCTTAGTGCCTTCGTGGCTAAACTAGCGCCTTAAATACTATGAAACAAATCACCTCCATTCAAAATCCGTTTGTAAAAAACTTAGTTTTATTGCAAGACAAAGCCAAAGCACGAAAACAATCGGGAACTTTTATTATTGAAGGACAACGTGAAATTGAATTAGCCATAAAAGGCGGTTACGAATTAGAAACTGTTTTGTTTTTACCAGAAATCATCACGGAAAATCAAATCAAAAAATTGACTTCACAACAAGTGGAATTGATTGAAATTTCAAAAGAAGTCTACCAAAAATTGGCTTATCGCGATACTACCGAAGGAATTATTGCCATTGCGAAATCGAAACCTTTACAATTATCGGATTTAAAATTATCTAAAAACCCTCTAATTTTAGTCGCAGAAGGATTAGAAAAACCAGGGAATTTAGGTGCCCTATTACGAACAGCCGATGCCGCAAATATAGATGCGGTTATTATTGCCAATCCGAAATCAGATATGTACAATCCTAATATTGTGCGTTCAAGTGTGGGTTGTTTGTTTACACGACAAATTGCTGTGGCGACTTCAGAAGAAGCAATTGCCTTTTTAAAAGAACATAATATTAATATTTACTGTGCGACTTTACAAGATTCGGCAACGTATCACACTCAAAATTACAATGAACCAACCGCATTAGTTGTTGGAACGGAAGCAACAGGAATTACAGAAGTTTGGCGACAAAATTCAACCAAAAACATCAACATTCCGATGCAAGGCATCATCGATTCTATGAATGTTTCGGTAGCTGCTGCGATTTTATTATTCGAAGCCAAAAGACAAAGAGGATTTTAATTAGTCAATTTTCGATTTGTCAATGAG
>JAUMDQ010000183.1:0-1505 GCA_032121715.1 Flavobacterium sp. | reverse complement strand
TAGTAGTTATAAAGTCACTTCAAAAGGAGAAATTTCAACTTCAAAAACATTAGCGACGTATTTTATCAATTTCTTACAGCAAAAAGCGAATTTTTCTATCGAACAAAAAGACTATGTTTTTGGAGATTCTGTACGAAAATCACAACCAAAAAAGTTTTCTAAAAATAAAGCAGAAATTCATGCAGTAGCAAATGCGTTAGATTTTTCTTCGATTAAAATTGCGAAAAAGGAAGCCTTAATGTGGGGAACTTTGCAACAAGATGCGATTGAATTCGGAAATATTTTACACCAGATTTTATCGTACATCATTACCAAAAACGATTTGCAATTCGCCTTGACGAAAAGTTTGGAAGAAGGTTTGATTCAATTGTCTCAAAAAACCATTTTCGAAGAAAAAATAAAACAAATTATCAATCATCCAGAATTAGAAGATTTTTTCCATCCGAATTATTCTGTTTTTACCGAACACAATATTATTTCACCAAATGAAATCAATTTAAAACCAGACAGATTGGTGATTCATAATAATGAAGCTTTCCTAATTGATTATAAAACAGGTTCGCCAGAAGAAAAACATAAAAACCAAATTGAAAATTATGCGCGCGTCATTGAAAAAATGAATCTAACAGTGGTTAAAAAAGTGCTTCTATATATAGGAGAAGAATTAAAAATTATACATTTGTAGAAATTTTATTTACGATTTTTATTCCATCAACAATATACAACTAATAACAAACTAAAATGTACGGAAAAATTCAAGAGCATTTGCAGAATGAGTTAAATGCGATTCAACAAAACGGATTATATAAAAAAGAAAGAATTATCACTTCACCACAAGGTGCAGAAATAATTGTAAACGGGGAAACAGTTTTAAATTTCTGCGCGAACAATTATTTAGGATTGTCTTCTCATCCAGAAGTAGTGCAAGCGGCAAAAGACGCATTGGATTCTCATGGATTCGGAATGTCGTCAGTGCGTTTCATTTGCGGAACTCAAGATATCCATAAACAATTAGAAGCAGAGATTGCAGATTTCTACGGAACAGAAGATACTATTTTATATGCCGCAGCTTTCGATGCAAATGGTGGTGTTTTCGAACCTTTATTAGGAGAAGAAGATTGTATTATTTCGGATAGTTTAAATCATGCGTCAATTATTGATGGAGTGCGTTTGTGTAAAGCAGCACGTTATCGTTATGAAAATTCTAACATGCAAGATTTAGAAGAGCAATTAATCAAAGCTACAGAAGCCGGACATCGTTTTAAATTAATCGTAACAGACGGAGTTTTCTCTATGGATGGATTAGTCGCACCTTTAGATAAAATTTGCGATTTAGCCGATAAATATGATGCTTTAGTAATGGTTGACGAATGTCATGCAGCAGGTTTCATTGGTAAAACGGGTCGTGGAGTGCCAGAATTGTGCGGAGTACACGGCGAAATTGATATTGTAACCGGTACACTAGGTAAAGCTTTAGGTGGTGCAATGGGTGGTTATACTACGGG
>JAUMDQ010000182.1:2587-3527 GCA_032121715.1 Flavobacterium sp. | reverse complement strand
TTTTTCGTTGATTTTAAAATATAAAACTTCTTTTCGTAAACGTGTTCCATGACATTCAGAACATTCGTTTTCGTCCATAAATTCTTTTGCCCAACGTTTGATACTTGTCGATTCTGATTCTTCAAACTGATTTTTAATGAAATTTGAAATTCCTTCGAAATCAATTTTATAATCTTTCGTAATTCCCATCACTTTTGAAACTACTGAAAATTTCTCGTTTCCACCATATAAAATCATATCCATCGCTTCCGCTGGAATAGTTTCTATTGCATCCGTAATTTTAAATCCGAATTTTTCACCAATTAATTCTAGTTGTTTAAAAATCCAAGTACTTTTATATTCGCCTAATGGAGCAAATCCACCACCTTTGATAGTTGCTTTTGGATTAGGAATAATTTTTTGAAGATTGATTTCATTGACAATTCCTAAACCGTTACAGTTTGGGCAAGCACCTTTTGGTGAATTGAAAGAGAAATTATTAGGTTCTGGATTTGGGTAGGATATTCCAGAAGTCGGACACATTAAGCTTCGACTATAAAAGCGAACTTCCTGACTATCTTGTTCAATAACCATCATAATATCATCACCATGATGCATGGCTACTTTGATGCTTTCAGTTAATCTTTTATCAGTGTCTTCGTCTTGTTTTACAGCCACTCTATCGATAACAATTTCAATATCGTGCGTTTTATAACGATCCACTTTCATACCATATTCTAAATCTTTTATCGTTCCGTTTACACGAACTTTTAAAAAACCTTGCTTGGCAATTTGTTCAAATAATTCTCTATAATGACCTTTACGTGAACGAATTACTGGTGCTAAAATATTGATTTTTTTACCATCAAATTCTTCATGAATTAGATTTTTAATTTGCTCATCAGAATACGAAACCATTTTTTCGCCCGTGTTGTAACTGTATGCATCTGCGGCACGCGCA
>JAUMDQ010000182.1:997-2577 GCA_032121715.1 Flavobacterium sp. | reverse complement strand
TAATGGTTCCAACAGTAGAACGTGGACTTTTATTGGTTGTTTTTTGCTCAATGGCAATAACAGGAGATAATCCGTCAATTTTATCTACATCTGGTCGTTCTAATCCACCTAAAAACTGACGCGCATAAGCAGAAAAGGTTTCGATGTATCGACGTTGCCCTTCAGCATAAATCGTATCAAATGCTAATGATGACTTTCCAGAACCTGATAAACCAGTAATTACGACTAGTTTTTCACGAGGGATAGTAACATCAATATTTTTTAAATTATGAGTACGAGCCCCAATAATTTCAATAGAATTTTCTGTGTGTTGCATACAACTAAGTAGATTTTTGCAAAAGTACGATTTTTTGAGAAGAAATTAGTTGTATAATTGTGAATAAAAAAGTTAAAATGAGAAAGATAGATTACTTCTCAAAAATCCTATGAATAAATCCTAAACCCATTCTATCCAACATTTTTTTTATAAAATTCCAGAAGAAAGTATGTTGTCCGGCAAGTGTACCAAATAACAAAAGTAAAATTTTATAAAAAGGTAAAATAACAATGATATAAAGCGGATAATACAACCATAAGCTAACACTTTCTTTAGTGATGCCTATAAAAGTTAAGATTGGTTTAGCAATTAATGCCGAAGTTGAACCAGTTATGGCGAAAACTAATAAAATAATAAAAAGCTGAAAATTACTTGTAATGTTCCAGCGTTGTTTCAATTTGTTCATATTTATATTCTAGCTTGAAATCCGCCTAATTGTTGTTTGTTTGTCAATTGAAAATACACTAAATAGTTGTAAATCATGTAATTTACGTTATAACCATAATTGATGTTGCTTTCATAATTGATGGGCATATCATAAATATTTCCATATCGTAAAGGATTTCTAGCACGGTTGTTCCATTCTATAACCCAAGTTCTGTTTCTTGTTTCTAAATACGATTGAGAATAAAACCCTTTTGGTTTTGCGTAAGTATTAAACCAAGATGTAAAACCACCATCAATAATAATTACATCATATTCTAAATCCGGATTTGAAATATGAATTGTATCGCTAGTTAGTTTTTCTGTATTCTCTGCACTAAAATTTTTATTTGAATTGCAAGAAAACAGAAAAAAAGTAGCAATAAAAACAAGATATAATAACTTATTCATTGTTATTCTATTGAAAGGATAAAGGTAAAAAAAAAGTCCCGAAAAATCGAGACTAATTTATATTGATTTTAAATAAAATTTTATTTTCCAAAAAGCTTTCCTAATAAACCGCCTAAGCCACCAGATTTTTTAGTAACAGCTGCAACGGCATCGCTCATTCCAACTTGTCCATCACCATCTTGGTCTAAACCAAACTGTCCGCCATATTTGGTTACCATATCCATTAATCCGCCACCTTGATCATTAGAAATAGAAGCAATAATATCTTGAATATTAAATCCTGGTTGATTTGGATCTTTAGCTTTGTTTACTAATCCGCTTAAAACTTGAGGAATTAATCCACCAGCCACACTTCCTGCAGCATCTGGAGATAATCCGAATTTTTCTCCTAAATTTCCAGTTACTTTTTCTGCTAATTCTGCAACTACAG
>JAUMDQ010000182.1:0-987 GCA_032121715.1 Flavobacterium sp. | reverse complement strand
GTTACACGTTTAAGTGTTCTACGTGCAGGATCCATGGTAGTTTCCCAAAGTTGTTCCGCATTCATCTCTCCAAGACCTTTGTATCGTTGAACGTGCACTGAATCTTCTTTTCCTTTTCCAGCTAATTCTTTAACGACAGGATTGTTCATATCGATTGGAGTTTTACCTGAAAGCATTCCTGCTAAATCTCCAACATTTCCGCTAGCTACCATATCTTTTAAACCTGATAGAATTGAACCATTGGCTTCTTCCATTACGGCTTCGTTTTGTTCGTTAGGCACAGCTGGATTATTTACAACCGCTTCTCCACCATATTGTTTTACTAATTCTGTTAATTGCTCAAACATAGTTTTGTTTTTTAGTTTAAATAAAGATAATAAAAATTATTTATTTTTTAATAAACTAATAATTTGTTCGGCTAATTCTGTTCCAATTCGATCTTGTGCCTCTAATGTCGCTGCACCAATATGTGGAGTTAATGAAATTTTCGGATGCATTAAGATTTGAATTTCTGGAGTCGGTTCGTTTTCAAAAACATCTAAACCAGCAAATAATACTTTTTCAGCATCTAATGCTTCAATTAAAGCTACTTCATTAATGACACCACCACGAGCACAGTTTACAATTCCAACATCATTTTTCATGATATCAAATTCCGCTTTATCTAACACATAACCGTCTTGTGCTGGAACGTGAATCGTAATAAAATTGGAATGTTTTAATACATCTTCTAAAGGTTCTGTAATCAAATCAACATTGATAAATTGTCCATTGTAAAAATCAACACGAATAATAGCTTCATTTACATATTTATCAGCAGCAATAACTTTCATTCCCAAACCTAAAGCCATTTTCGCAACAGCTTGACCAATTCGGCCAAAACCAATAATACCTAATGTTTTTCCACGAAGTTCTAATCCTTCCGCGTACGCTTTTTTCAAACCATTGAAATTGGTATCACCTTCTAAAGGCATATTTCTATTGGCA
>JAUMDQ010000181.1:0-1720 GCA_032121715.1 Flavobacterium sp. | reverse complement strand
TTTAGATATTGAAAAAGTCCGATTTAATGATGATTTCAATTACGAAATACTGGCAGATTCTAATGTAGATACGGACAATATTAAAATTCCATCCATGTTTTTACAACCTTTTGTAGAAAATGCGGTAAAGCATGGATTACTTCATAAAACAGAAGAAAAAAAGCTGATAATTCATTTTGAAAAAATCGCAGATCAAATTAAAATTAGCATTGACGATAACGGAATTGGTCGTAAAAAAAGCCATGAATTAAATCAAATAAAAAACAATAAACATCAATCTTTTGCCACAAATGCGATGCAAAACAGAGTAAAATTATTGAATCAATTTACGCAAAAGAACATTTCAATTGAATACATTGACAAGCAAAATCAAAACAATCAATCATTAGGAACTACCGTTGTATTTGTAATTCCTATAATTTATTAAATCCCTTATGAAAGCTATAATTATTGACGACGAAAAAAGAGCAAGAGTTTCATTAGCTTTACTTTTACAAGAGTATTGTCCGCAAATTACTATGGTTGCAGAATGTGAAAACTTAGCAGAAGGCGTAAAAGCAATTAGAAAGTTTCAACCTGATTTGGTTTTGTTAGACATTGAAATGCCTGGTCATAGTGGTTTAGAATTATTAGATTTTTTTGATGAAAGCGATGTGAATTTCTCTATCATTTTCACAACTGCATATAACGAATATGCGTTGCAAGCTTTTAAATTTTCTGCTGTAGATTACTTATTAAAACCCATAAATCCAGAACAATTAACAGAAGCTATTACTCGTTTAGAAAAACAAAAACAAAAAACAGAAAATTACAAACTATTAAAAGAAACCATTAATCAAGATAGTTTAACAAAAATTGCGGTGCCTTCTGGGAATACTTTAATTTTTATAGATACTACAAAAATTTCTCATATTAAAGGTGAAGGCGCTTATTCAGAAGTCTTTTGCAACAATGGCTCGAAACATTTGGTAAGTCGAAACCTAAAAAATTTTGAAGACATTTTGTGTTTAGATTCTAGATTTATGCGCGTTCACAAATCGTATATTGTAAATTTTGAACAAGTGGTGGCTTATAACAAATCAGATGGAGGAAGTTTAGAATTGGAAACAGGAATTCATATACCTGTTTCGCCAGATAAAGCACAAATTATTTTAGATAGAATACAGATTATTAAAAGATAATTTAAATCATTAAAATTGAAATCCAACTTGTTTTAAATCTTCCCAAAAAGTAGGATACGATTTTGAAACCACCTCAGCATTTTCAATATGTATTGATGTTTTTAAAGCTAAAGGAGCAAATGCCATGGCCATTCTGTGATCTTGATAAGTGGCAATAAATACGTTTTCATTAATTCCTTCAGTCGGTTGAAGTGTTAATGAATCATTGGTTACAGAAATTATCGCACCTAACTTCGTTAATTCGTTTTTTAAAGCCTCTAACCTATCTGTTTCTTTGATTTTTAAAGTATGTAAACCTGTCAAATGACAACCAATTCCTAATCCGAAACAAGTTACAGCGATAGTTTGAGCAATATCAGGACAATTGTTAAGTTTCAGATTTAAGGTTTGCTTCGCCAATTCGTTATCACTCTGGTCAGGTTTAAGGTTCTCAACTTTACGCAAAAGCATAAGATTAGTACAAAAATCTGTTTCTACACCAAAATTTCTGTAAATTTCAGCTAAAACTGTGTCACCTTGTAAGCTATTTTTTTTATAAC
>JAUMDQ010000180.1:10273-14634 GCA_032121715.1 Flavobacterium sp. | reverse complement strand
TTGGGCAACCGCCATAACCTTTTATTGCGCCATCAAATCGAACACATCCTGCTTTGTAAGCGGCATCAACTTTTTCAAACCAAGTGTCAGGCGTAGTGTGCAAATGTGCGCCAAATTCAATATTTGTATATTTTGGAATTAAATTGCTAAATAAATAATCAATCGTTTCTGGAACAGATGAGCCGATTGTGTCTGAAAGTGATAAAATTTTCACGCCCATATTGGCTAATTTTTCTGTCCATTCCCCAACAATCTCTACATTATACGGGTCGCCATACGGATTTCCAAATCCCATAGAAATATAGGTAACCACTTCTTTATTTGTTTTGTCTGCGATTTCTAAAATTTCTTGTAAGCTAATTAATGCTTCTGCAATGGTTTTGTGTGTGTTTCGCATTTGAAAATTTTCCGAAATAGAAAACGGAAAACCTAAATATTGAATTTCTTTGTGTTTTGAAGCTATTTCTGCTCCTTGAGTATTAGCAATTATTGCTAGCAATTTACTTGTAGTTTGCGATAAATCTAGTTGCGCTAAAACTTCTGCAGTATCTTGCATTTGCGGTATGGCTTTTGGCGATACAAAACTTCCGAAATCAATCGTATCAAACCCAACACGTAATAACGATTGAATATATTGAACTTTTTTTTCGGTTGGAATAAAAGTTTTGATGCCTTGCATAGCATCTCGCGGACATTCGATAATTTTAATTGCTGTCATAGGAAATCACCATTAGCTAAAAGTTTGTGTAAACAAACACCAATGAAAAAAAAGTGATACATATGTTACCTAAATAAATAATAAAGTTTCAACATATGAATGTCAAAGATAAGTAAAACTTTATTTTTTGCAAATATGTTTTTATGAAATCGCCACAAACAACAAGTTTGCGTTAGCAAACACAAATGAATAAAAAGCGATACCATATGTTACCTATGAAAAATAAATTTTAAACATATGAAATACGAAATTGAGTTAGCGGTTGTAGCGACATCCTTTTTGATTTGCTAAAACAAGTTTGTGTTTGTAAGGTTTAAATTGTAGCAAAGCAAAAAGATATAGCGGAAGACGCGACCAAAAACGTAATAAAATGGAGTTGAGGGAACTCCCTAAAAAAAATTATTAAAAACGTTTTTTTATTTATACTTTTGCACCACAAATTAAGTATAGTATTATGGTTAAAGATTTATTTGAAAGAATACAGCAAAATAAAGGGCCATTAGGTAAATGGGCTTCACAAGCAGAAGGATATTTCGTATTTCCTAAATTGGAAGGTGAATTAGGTCCAAGAATGCAATTTCAAGGTAAAAATATATTGAACTGGAGTTTGAATGACTATTTAGGTTTAGCCAATCATCCAGAAGTTCGTAAAGCAGATGCGGAAGCAGCAGCGCAATATGGTGCCGCTTATCCAATGGGTGCTCGTATGATGAGTGGTCATACAGATGCTCACGAACAATTAGAAAGAGAATTAGCAGCTTTTGTAATGAAAGAATCTGCTTATTTATTAAATTTCGGTTACCAAGGAATGGTGTCAATTATTGATGCTTTAGTAACTAAAAACGATATTATCGTGTATGACGTGGATTCTCATGCTTGTATTATTGATGGTGTTCGTTTGCATATGGGAAAACGTTTTACTTACAAGCATAACGATTTAGAAAGTATGGAAAAAAACCTGCAACGTGCTACTAAAATGGCTACAGAAACAGGTGGAGGAATTTTATTCATTACCGAAGGAGTTTTCGGAATGAGAGGGCAACAAGGAAAATTAAAAGAGATTGTTGCTTTAAAAGAAAAATATAATTTCCGTTTATTAGTAGATGATGCACACGGTTTTGGTACTTTAGGTAAAACTGGAGCTGGAGCAGGTGAGGAGCAAGGTTGTCAAGACGGAATTGATGTGTATTTTTCAACTTTTGCAAAATCGATGGCAAATATTGGTGCTTTCGTTGCGGCAGATAAAGATATTATTGATTACTTAAAATACAATTTACGTTCTCAAATGTTCGCTAAGGCCTTGCCAATGATTCAAACAATTGGTTCTTTAAAGCGTTTAGAATTGTTGCGTAATTCTTCTGAAATTAAAGATAAACTTTGGGTGAACGTTAATGCGTTACAAAACGGATTAAAAGAAAAAGGATTTAATATTGGAGACACAAATACTTGTATTACGCCAGTTTATTTAGAAGGAAGTATTCCGGAAGCGATGATTATGGTTAACGATTTAAGAGAGAACTACGGTATTTTCTTATCTATTGTGGTATATCCAGTTATTCCAAAAGGAATAATTTTATTAAGAATGATTCCTACTACAACACATACAATTGCAGATATTGATGAGACATTAACTGCTTTTGATGCAATTCGTGAAAAATTAGAAAACGGAACGTATAAGAAAATTGCAGATTCTACAATTATTGATAACTAATAATTGTCTGATATAAATTTTAAAAAGCGCTGAATTAGTTCAGCGCTTTTTTTATGCTGTTTTTTAATGAGTTCGAGTTTTTTATGCAATTTTTTGACTAAAAAACACTCGAATTGAAATTTGGGAAAATAAATGTTAAATTAATTTAATTGTCTTAACTTTGTCTTAGAGCTTAAAAATTAATTAATTAACGAAAATGTTGATTAAATATTAATAAAAAATGAACTTTAGACTAAAATAAAATTGTTTTATCCTTTATGAAATGATATATTTGTCCGTTTTTAAAGAAAATAACTAAAATTAACTATAATGCAAAACAAAGGACTAATTAAATTCTTCGCAATCATTTTTACGATTGCTTGTATCTATCAACTTTCATTTACGTTTGTTGCTAACGGAATTGCAAAAGATGCGAAAGAATTCGCAAAAGGAGATTCTCAAAAAGAATTAGACTATTTAAAATCATTAAAGAAAAAAGAAGTTTTAAACTTAGGTTTTGCTAGCTTTACTTATGAGGAAATAGAAAAACAACAAATTAACAAAGGGTTAGATTTAGAAGGTGGTATTAACGTAACTTTAGAGGTGTCTGTTAAAGATGTTTTAAAAACGTTATCTAACAATTCAAACGATCCTGTTTTCAATAAAGCTTTAGTAAGAGCTACTGCAGAAAGAAGAGGAAATCAAGACTATTTAGATGCCTTTTTTGATGCTTTTACGGCAGAATCTAAAGGAACATTAAAATTAGCTTCACCTGAAGTTTTTTATAATAGAAGTTTACAAGGTGAGATTCAGTCAAATATGTCTGATGACCAAGTGAAAGTAATTTTGAAAAGAAAAGTTGCTGAATCTATTGAAAGTGCTTATAAAGTATTAACAAAACGTATTGATAAATTCGGAGTAGCGCAACCAAACATTCAAAAAATTGGTGAAACTGGAAGAATTTTAGTAGAATTACCTGGTGCAAAAGATTTAGATAGAGTTGAAAAATTATTATCTAGTACAGCACAATTAGAGTTTTGGGAAACTTTAAGACCAGAAGAATTAGGTAATTTCTTTACAGCAGCTAACGAAGTTTTAAAAGTTACTGAGAAAAAAGGAACTACAAAAGTAGCGACAGTTGATACTACAAAAGCTGTTGATTCAAAATCTAAAGTAAATGATTTATTAGCAGACAAAAAAGATCCTGCTAAAAAAGCAGCACAAGATTTAGGACCATTATTTGAAAAGGCAGTTCCTGGTCCATCTGGATTATATGCATATAATGTAAAAGATACAGCGAGAATCAATTCTTATTTAAAAAGAGATGATATTAGAGCTTTATTACCAGCAACAGCATCTTATGCGAAATTTGCTTGGGGTAAAACAAATGATAAATTAGGTGATATTGTTGAATTATACATCTTAAAAGGGACTTCTGATGGAATTGCTCCATTATTAGGTGGTGCTGTAACAGATGCAAGTGCTGATTTCGATCAGTTTGGTAAACCAGCAGTAAGTATGCAAATGAATCCAGTAGGTTCTAGAAAATGGGAACAATTAACTGGTGATATCGCTAAAAAAGGTAACCAAGTTTGTATCGTCTTAGATAATATTGTGTATTCTGCAGCAACAGCTAAAGCGGCTATTTCTGGTGGACAAACTCAAATTTCTGGAAGTTTCACATTAGAAGAAACTGCCGATTTAGAAAACGTATTAAGAGCAGGTAAATTACCGGCTAAAGCAGAAATTGTACAAAAAGCAGTTGTTGGACCATCTTTAGGTCAAGAAGCAATTGATAATGGTATTTTATCTTCATTAATTGGATTGTTATTAGTTTCTTTCTGGATGATTTTCTATTACGGAAGAGCGGGTTGGTATGCTAACGTAGCCTTAATCTTAAACTTAATATTATTGTTTGGTGCAATGGCTAACTTTGGTTTTGTATTAACATTG
>JAUMDQ010000180.1:0-10263 GCA_032121715.1 Flavobacterium sp. | reverse complement strand
TGGTATTGCTGGTATCGTTTTAACAATGGGTACTGCAGTGGATGCGAACATTATCATCTATGAAAGAGCAAAAGAAGAATTAAGAGCTGGTTTGTCATTAGAAAATGCTGTAAAAGCTGCTTTCGGATGGAAAGGTGCTATGCGTTCTATTATTGATGCTAACGTTACTCACGTTTTAACTGGAGCTATTTTATATATTTTTGGTGAAGGAATGATTAGAGGTTTCGCGATTACTTTATTAATTGGTATTTTAACTTCATTATTTACTTCAATCTTTGTTGCTCGTTTCTTTATCGATTCAGATATTGCTAAAGGAAGAAGTTTACAATTCTCTACAAATATTACTAAAAACTGGTTTACTGGTTTCAACTTTGATTTCTTAAGAATCAAGAAATTCACTTATATCTTCTCATTAACAGTTTGTCTTGTTAGTTTCGTTTCATTCTATGTAAATGGTTTTGATCAAGGTATTGATTTCGTAGGAGGAAGAACTTTCCAAGTTCAGTTTGACCAAAAAGTTTCTTCTGAAGAAGTTTCAAATGCACTTTCTACAGCTGAATATTTCGAAAAAGCTGAAGCAAAGACTTTTGGAAATGATCAACAAATGAAAATTACAACTAAATACATGATTGACAAGCAAGGTGTTGAGGTTGATAAAGCAGTAAATGTTAAATTATACAATGGATTAAAAAAATTCTTTGCCAAAGAAATTACATACGAACAGTTTACAAATACTGAAGAAGGTAAAAAAATTGGAGTATTACAAGCTATGAAAGTTGGTCCATCAATTGCAGATGATATTAAAACAAATGCATATTGGGCAGTTTTAGGAGCTATGTTGTTAGTATGTTTATACTTAGTTATTTCGTTTAGAAAATACCAATATTCATTAGGAGCAATTGCTGCTGTTGCGCATGACGTTATTTTCGTATTAGGAATTTACTCTTTATTATACAAATACATGCCATTCCACATGGAAATTGATCAGCACTTTATTGCTGCGATTCTTACAGTAATTGGATATTCTATGAATGATACCGTAATTGTATTCGATAGAGTTCGTGAATTCTTAGGTGTAAGATCTCACCATGGTGATTTCAATCAAATCGTAAACGATTCGATTAACACAACATTATCTCGTACTTTAAATACATCATTAACTATGATTTTAGTATTATCAATTATGTTTGTTTTCGGTGGAGATTCAATTCGTGGATTTATCTTCGCAATGTTAATTGGTATTATTGTGGGTACCTATTCATCATTATTTATTGCTACTCCAGTATTAGTAGATACGATGACTAAATACGATAAAACAATTGTTGAACAACAACATAACTCATAAGGTTCAACTTAAGAATATAAAAAATGCCCCGATATTTATCGGGGCATTTTTATTTATATGATGTTTTTAAAATCTAATAAATCTAACTACAATTTATGTTGTTTTAAATAATCTACCGCATATCTTCCTTCGTTAAATAATAAATCTAAGATGGATAAGTTATTTATGAAACCATGTTTGTCGTCAAAAACTTGTGTATAAGATTCAATTTGTGTGACATCTTTTTTGCCATTTACTAAATGACGAAAGTCGGTTTTGTCTGTAACTTCATGAAAGTATTCGGTAGTTTTTTCAAAAGGAATAGAAATCCCTAAAGCTTCATTTACCAATTCAAATATCTCGAAGTTCAAATCTAACATAAACTCGTGTTTCTTTTCGAATAATGGTCGTAAATCATCTACGAAATATTCGTAAAACGGAGAGTTTTTATAAGCGGCTTCTAACGATTTAAAATGGTTCTTTTGCCAATTATATTGATTGTCTATTTTGATGTCTTTAAAATTAGTGTTTGCACTGTCATGCTTCACTGATATGTTTAATAATTGAATTCCGTTCGGACTATAAATGTACATTCGGTTTCTGTTGGTTTGTTTTTGAAACGTATCTTCGACTTCAAACGTAACCATTTCTGCATTAATCATAGCAATATAATGACTGATGGACGGAAAATAAGTTGGGTAAATTAAAATATCATTCTGGTTCATAATTCTATGTAATGAAAAAAGAGTTGCAAACTAAATTACAACTCTTAAATTATTTAAAGTAAATCTGCTTCTTTTTTCTTTTTCTTACCTCTATACCAATCCCAAGCAAAATAACTCGCTAAAAGGATTAGGAAATATTTAAAATAAGATTCTGGTTGACCTTCACCACTAACCGTTGTAAAAAAACGTTCGGTTCTGAATTTATTCATCAAGCCTTTTGCGTTCCAATCTAAACTCATCCAAATGAAAATCGGTTTTCCCACAATATGGTCAGCCGGAGTGTAACCGAAATAACGCGCATCTAAAGAATTATGTCTGTTGTCTCCCATCATCCAATAATAATCTTGTTCAAAAGTATAAGACGTTACTGGTTTTCCATCAATTCTAATTTCGTTTCCATTAACTTGTAATTGATGATGTTCATATTCTGTTATGATGGTTTTATATAAAGGTAACGTTTCTTTGTTTAAAGCAACTGTTTTTCCTGCTTGCGGAATATAAATTGGTCCAAAATTATCAGCATTCCAATCATTTGTTACAGATGGTTTCCCATCTTTAAAATCTGGAAACACACCGTCTTCAGCTCCTTTATCAATTATTCTATTTACAGATTTAATTCCAGTAACTGTTTTTAACTTTTCTGCACCTTCAAAAGTTAATGCTCTTATATAAAGAGTATCTCTTGCTTCATTTTTAAAACCAGCTCCATCTGTTGATTCCAATTCTTTTAATAAACCATCAAAATCAATTGATGCGTTCATATCATAAGTAACTTCATATGAGTATTGAGGTTTTGCTCTTTCTGGTAAAATTAATTCTTTACCATTCACAAAAACAATTCCGTTTTTAATTTGTAGACTATCGCCAGCAATACCAACACAACGTTTTACGTAGTTTGTTTTTTTATCACGAGGTTTGTTAATTCTTCTGTTTGAAGGGTGATACATGTTGTCTAAAGTATCACTTGGCCAATTGAAAACAACAATGTCGTTATTTTTTATTTTTTCTAAAGCTGGAAATCTGAAATAAGGTAATTGTGGTTTACTTAAGTATGATAATTTTCCTAATTTTGGAATAGAATCATGAACCATTGGTGCTGCAATTGGCGTCATTGGTGTTCTTGCACCATAATGAAATTTACTCACGAAAAGGAAATCTCCAATTAACAAAGATTTTTCTAACGATGAAGATGGAATTACAAACGGTTGAATAAAATACGTGTGAACAAAAGTTGCTACAATCAAGGCGAAAGTTAAAGAACCTAAAGTATCTAAGGCTTTAGTTGCGGGTTTTGTTTCACGATTTGCTTCATAAGAAACCTCTTGAGTATAATTTACAAATCCAATGTATAATCCTAAAGAGATTACGCCTAACCACATATCTGCCGTGGTTTTCTTTCCGAAAGTACGTAAGGTTTCAATCCAAATTACAGGTAAGATCAATAAGTTAATTACAGGTAAAAATACTAAAAACATCCACCATTTTGGGCGGTTTATGATTTGCATTAAAACAATTCCATTATATACGGGAACAAATGCTTCCCATGCTTTTCTACCGGCTTTTACATATAATTTCCATGTGCATATTGCGTGTATCGTACTAATTACTAATACTGTAATGATCCAAGATGTTATTTCCATATTTTTATTATTGTGAGGAATAAATTAATTTTCAAATCCTCTTATTTCTATATCTTTTGTTTCTTTTTCCTTGGTTCTTTATATCCCCAAAACGTCTTTCATAGTGAAAACGCCTTTTTTACCAAGTAACCATTCGGCAGCAATAACAGAACCTAAAGCAAAACCTTCTCTGCTGTGAGCGGTATGTTTGATTTCTATTTGGTCCACTTTACTGTCATAAAAAACAGAATGTGTTCCAGGAATGTTTTCTATTCTTTTTGCGTCAATATAAATTTCGTTAGTTGAAGCATTATCTAATGTCCAATTGGTGTAATCTGTATTTTCTATAATTCCTTTAGCTAAACTAATGGCTGTTCCACTTGGTGCGTCTAATTTTTGTAAGTGATGAATTTCTTCCATAGAGACATTATAATCTTTAAGGTTTTTCATCATTTTTGCCAAGTAATTATTTAGTTCGAAAAAAATATTTACCCCTAAACTAAAGTTAGAACCATAAATGAAACTTCCGTTCTTTTCTTGACATAAATTCACCATTTCATCGTAATTTTCTAACCAACCGGTAGTTCCTGAAATTACAGGAATATTGTGGTTTAAACATTCTGAAATGTGAAGGACTGCACTTGTAGGAACACTAAAATCAATGGCAACATCAGCGTTTAGCAATCCGTCAAAACTATCGGAACTTCCTTTTCTTAAAACAATTTCATGTCCACGTTCTAAAGCAATGTTTTCAATTACTTTTCCCATTTTTCCGTACCCTAATAATGCTATTTTCATGTTGATTAGTTGTAGTTTTAAAGAAATTGTTACTTAAAGCAATGTTAAAATTGATATGTTAAAGTAAACCCAACATTTTGCTTAAAAGTATAAGGGTTGGTTTGTAAGTTTGGCTTTAAAGACAAATCGTCGTTAACGTTAAATTGCAATAAATGTGCGTCAACGTTAGCATCAACAATGTTTAGGATATATAAACCGGCTGTAATAAGTACCGATAAATCTCTGTTTTTTTGGTAGAATTTTTGACCACGAATTACACTTTCTGTACTTAATCTTCCATAAGTTGGATCAGAAGTGTCAATTGCGCCGCCGTTTGCCAAACGTTTTTTGTATTCATCTCTATATTGATTGTGTTTTTTGTTACTATCAATAATAAAATAAACTCCAGTTCCAATCGCACCATAAACAATAGGAATTTTCCAATAACGTTTGTTATAAGCTTGTCCTAGTCCGGGTAGAATTGCGGAGTAAAACGCAGCTTTTGCAGGTGATAACGGATTAATATCGCCTTTTACAGTTTCTTTTGTTTCAATTTTTAATTCTTTTTTTTGAGCGACTGAAAATTGTGTGCTCAAAAATATGAAAACAAATATGTAAAGAAGTTGCTTCACTAGTTGTTGATTAATTTCATAATTCTATTAAAGTCTTCTTCGGAATGAAAAGGAATAGAAATTTTTCCTTTACCATTAGCTGCAACATTTACATCAACTTTAGCGCCAAAGAAATCAGCGAAAGTTTTCTTTTGCTCTGTAGGAATTTCAAAAGATTTTGTTGAAACTGGTTTACCTGTTTTTGGTTTTAAGCCTTCTTGGTATTTTTTTACCAATGCTTCCGTGTCTCTAACAGATAAATTCTGAGTAACAACCGTGTGATAAATGTCGCTTTGTGCGTCTTGGTCTTCAATATTAATCAAAGCTCTTCCATGTCCCATCGAAATAAAACCATCTCTCATTCCGGTTTGAATGATTGGATCTAATTTTAATAAACGCAAGTAATTTGTAATTGTAGAACGTTTTTTACCCACACGCTCACTCATTTCTTCTTGAGTTAAATTTACTTCTTCAATTAATCTTTGATAAGAAATAGCGACTTCAATTGGATCTAAATCGTGACGTTGAATATTTTCTACTAATGCCATGATTAACGATTCGTTATCGTTCGCTAGTCTGATATAAGCAGGAATTGTTGCAAGACCTAATAATTTAGAAGCACGCAATCTTCGTTCTCCAGAAATTAATTGGTATTTGTTAAATTCTAATTTTCTAACAGTAATCGGTTGAATTACACCAACTTCTTTGATGGATTTGGCTAATTCTTGTAAGGTTTCTTCATTGAAATTCGTTCTTGGTTGAAACGGATTGATTTCAATAAAATTAATATCAAGTTCAATGATGCTTCCTACAACTTTATCTGCACCTTTATCCTCAACCGACTTTATATCGTTTGAAGGATCACTTAAAAGTGCTGATAATCCTCTTCCTAATACAGGTTTTTTTACTGCTTTTGTCATTATATAGTGCTGTTTTTCTTGATAATTTCTTCTGCTAAATTTAAGTAATTGGTTGCGCCTTTACTGGTTGCGTCATAGTTAATGATGCTTTCCCCAAAACTTGGTGCTTCACTTAATTTAATATTTCTTTGAATAATAGTTGAGAATACCATGTTGTTAAAATGTTTCTGAACTTCTTCTACCACTTGGTTTGATAATCGTAAACGAGAATCGTACATTGTTAAAAGTAAGCCTTCAATATCTAAACCTGGATTGTGAATTTTTTGAACACTTTTTATCGTATTCAATAATTTTCCTAAACCTTCCAAGGCAAAATATTCACACTGAATCGGAATCACAACACTATCGGCAGCTGTTAACGCATTTAAAGTTAACAGTCCTAAAGACGGTGCGCAATCAATTATAATATAATCGTATTCTTCTTTAATATCGTTTAATGCTTGTTTCAGCATGTATTCTCTGTTTTCCTTGTCAACCAATTCAATTTCAATGGCAACTAAGTCAATATGTGCTGGAATAATCCAAACATTCGGAGCAGTAGTAGCAATTACGCCATCTTCTGCTTTATTACTGTGTTCTAATATTTGATAAGTACCAATTTCAACGCTTTCCACATCAATTCCTAATCCAGAACTAGCGTTAGCTTGCGGATCTGCATCTATTAATAAAACTTTTTTCTCTAAAACACCTAAAGCTGCGGCAAGATTTATTGAAGTTGTTGTTTTTCCTACACCACCCTTTTGATTGGCAATTGCAATGATTTTACCCATTTTTTCTTTTAAAATTTTCGAAGCGTAAAAATACAATTATTTATGGTATAACCAACCCAATTTTATTAACATTGCGTTAAAGTCTTTATTTCAGTATATCTTTGCGATTAAAATTATTTTTTTTGTAAATTTGACATCTAAAATTTTCCAGAGTGGTAGAAGAAAAAGTTATTTTAGTGGACGCAAATGACAACCCAATTGGGTTAATGAATAAGCTAGAAGCACACGAAAAAGCAGTATTACACAGGGCCTTTTCTGTTTTTATTTTGAATGATAAAAAAGAGTTGATGTTGCAACAACGCGCACATCACAAATACCATTCACCTTTGTTGTGGACGAACACTTGTTGTAGTCATCAACGTGAAAATGAAACAAATATCCAAGCAGGAACAAGACGTCTTCATGAAGAAATGGGTTTCGTAACAGAACTAAAGGAAATGTTTCATTTTATTTACAAAGCACCTTTTGATAATGGTTTAACAGAACACGAATTAGATCACGTGATGATAGGTTATTATAATGATGTTCCTGTTATAAATGATGACGAAGTGGAAAGTTGGAAATGGATGAAAATTGAAGACATTAAAAATGATATGATTACCAATCCAGACATTTATACCGTTTGGTTTAAAATAATTTTTGAAGAATTTTATCATCATTTTGATGAAAATTTATAAAAAGAAATAATGAAAGTAACAGTAAGTAGAAAAGCACATTTTAATGCAGCCCACAGATTGTATCGTAAAGATTGGTCTATGGAAAAAAACGATGCGGTTTTTGGAAAATGCAACAATCCAAATTATCATGGGCATAACTACGAATTAATAGTTAGTGTTACCGGAGAAATTGATCAAGAAACTGGTTTTGTAATTGATGTGAAAATTTTATCTGATTTGATAAAAGAATATATTGAAAATGCGTTTGATCATAAAAACCTAAATTTAGATGTTCCTGATTTTGAAAATTTAAATCCAACAGCTGAAAATATTGCAGTTGTGATTTGGAGAAAATTAAGAACACATATTAATATAAATTTAGATTTGGAAGTGGTTTTATACGAAACACCTCGAAATTTTGTTTCTTTTAAAGGAGAATAAATGAAGTTTTATCCACTAATATTTGAGCCCATTTTTAAAGAAAGAATTTGGGGCGGAACTAAATTAAAAGAGTATTTAAATAAATCTTTTGATGGAAATTGTATTGGCGAAAGTTGGGAATTGTCAACGGTTGCTAATGATGTTAGTGTGGTTGCTAATGGTGAATTCGCGGGATTAAATTTAAATGAATTAATAGAAAAATATCCAACAGAAATTTTAGGTTCAAAATCGATAGAAAAATTCGGTTTAGAATTTCCTTTACTTTTTAAGTTTTTAGATGCGAAGGAAGATTTGTCAATTCAAGTACATCCAAATGACGAATTAGCCAAACAAAGACACAATTCTTTTGGTAAAACTGAAATGTGGTATGTGATGCAAGCTGATGAAAAGGCGAGATTAGTTGTTGGATTTAAAAAGAAAACGAATAAAAAAGAGTACTTAAAACATTTAGAAGATAAAACATTAGTTGCTATTTTAAATGAAACGCCAGTAAAAAAAGGCGATACGTTTTTCTTGGAAACCGGAACGGTTCATGCCATTGGCGCTGGAGTTTTAATTGCCGAAATCCAACAAACAAGTGATATTACATACCGATTATACGATTGGGATAGGGTAGATGCGAACGGAAAAGGTAGAGAATTGCATAATGATTTAGCCATTGAAGCGATTAATTATGAGGAAACCAATACCAAAGTGCAATATAAAAACATACCAAACGAAAGTGTGGACTTAGTGGAATGTCCTTTTTTTACAACCAATATTTTAGAAGTTACTAGAACGTACAATTGGAAAAAGAAAAAAGAATCTTTCACAGTTTTAATGTGTACGGAAGGTAGCTTTGTATTAGTTACATCTGATTCTAAATCAGAATTTAAAAAAGGTGATACGATTTTAATTCCTGCAATAATGGATGAATTTCAAATAATTGGAGAAACTTCTCTACTGGAAATTACAATTTAATTAGCAGCGTATCAATATATTGTTTACTTTTGCACGATAATTTTTAAAAATAACAAAATGGCAAGCGTTAAAAACTTGAAAAAAGAAATAAACTACGTTTTAGGAGATATCTTAAACATAGTATACATTTGGGAAATGACTTCTGGAGGAAAACCAACTGAATCATCAGAGGCTTTAGTAGGAGATATCTATGATGCATTTGATGCATTAATGGTAAAAGTTAACCAAAAAGATGTTGAAAATAAAAAAGCACATTACAAATTAGTTAAGGAAGAATTCGAAGTTGCTGCAAATCAATTTGTTGCAAAAGTGAACGAATTAAACTAAAAAAAAAGCTAAAAAAAGTTTATATTTTTTTTGCAAATTAAAAAATCAAGGCTATATTTGCACTGCAATATGAGTCGCCGGTGTAGCTCAGCTGGCTAGAGCAGCTGATTTGTAATCAGCAGGTCGTGGGTTCGAGTCCCTCCACTGGCTCAAAAAAAGGTAATCGTAAGATTACCTTTTTTTATTTTATACCACTTCTAAAATTTCATTAAATTTTCCTCTTTCTATAAATTAACGTTTTATTGTTTTTTAAATAAATTTCGTTTTCTTTTTTTTCGTAATTTTACTAAACAGATTTTTTTTCAGAATTAGTGAAAAATTTTACACAAATACTATGCGTGCATAGTATTTTTTTCTATATTTGAAAAAAAATACTTTATGCAAGACAAAACAATTGATTACGTTTTAAGATATACTTGGCAAACTGTTGCTAAGATGTATAACGAAGAAGCGGCTAAATATGGTGCAACAATGGCTACAGGATTTGCGTTGTTAAGTATTGATAAAGATAAAGGTATTCCATCAACAGCTTTAGGGCCAAGAATGGGAATGGAAGCTACAAGTTTAACCAGAACTTTAAAGTCCATGGAAGAGCGCGGGTTGATTATTCGTAAAAAAAATCCAGCAGATGGAAGAGGTGTTTTAATTTTTCTGACAGAAGAAGGAAAACTAAAACGCGAATTGTCTAAACAAACCGTACTTCAATTCAATGAAGTCATAAAATCTAAAATTACGGAAGCACAACTTCAAAACTTTATGGAAGTTGCCGAAATTATAAACGAACAAATTCTAGAAAAAGAAATTTTCGATAAGAATATCATATCAAACAAGTAAACACAATATATATAATACATAAAACGTATGAAACGTAATATTAAAAAAGTTGCTGTTATTGGATCAGGGATTATGGGAAGCGGAATTGCTTGCCATTTTGCAAATATCGGAGTAGAAGTTCTTCTATTAGATATTGCGCCAAGAGAATTAACAGAAGCAGAAACAAAAAAAGGATTAACTTTAGAAAGTAAAGTAGTCCGAAATAGATTGGTAAACGACCATTTAGCCAATGCGTTAAAATCGAAACCCTCTCCAATTTATCATCAAAGTTTCGCAAGTAGAATTTCTACTGGAAATAC
>JAUMDQ010000179.1:0-4356 GCA_032121715.1 Flavobacterium sp. | reverse complement strand
AAAACTGTAAAAGGTTTAAGAGGCGTTCCGTTGCATATTTTCATTCACGGCGATTTTAAACATTTACTAAATAATTCCATTCCGATTTTCTTTTTAATAATGGCATTGAATTATTTTTACAGACAACAATTTTGGAAAGTTTTATTTTTAGGAATTTTGTTTTCGGGAATAGGAACGTGGCTAATCGGTAGAAATTCCTATCATATTGGAGCGAGTAGCTTAGTGTATTGTTTAGTCAGCTTTGTTTTCTTTAAAGGAATTTTAACCAAATATTACCGATTAGTCGCTTTGTCATTAACGATTGTATTATTATATGGCGGAATTATTTGGTATATGTTCCCAAATGCAGAAACCTTAAAGGGAAACGTTTCATGGGAAGGACATTTCGCGGGATTTGTTACAGGTTTAACGATGGGGATTTTCATAAAAACATCACAATTTGAAAAACCTATTTTTTACGATTGGGAACATCCAGATTTTGATCCATCAGATAAACCTTTCTTTAAACAATTTGATGCACATGGTAATTTCATCAATCCACCAAAACCCGAACCTGAAGTTATAGAAGAAACGGAAGTTGATTCGTATTTTAAATCGTCAGTTAGAGTGATTTATGAGTTTTTGAAAATGAAGTAAAAAAAAGACTTATATAATTGAAATGTCAACCATATAAGTCATATAAGTAAATAAATTTTTTCTGAAAATTAAAGTAGTCTCTGTCTTACCACTTCGTATAAAAAAGCACCACAAGCAACAGAAACGTTTAAAGATTCAATTGTTCCGTACATAGGTAATTTAGCTTTTTCATCAACTACTTTTAAAACAGATGGGTTAACACCACGTTCTTCGTTACCCATAATTATTGCTACAGGAACTTTAAAGTCAATATCGTAAATGGTATGTTCTGTTTTTTCTGTCGCTGCAACGGTTTTGATATCGCAACTTTGTAAGTGAAAAACAGCATCTTTAATATGGTCTACTTTACAAATTGGAATATTGAAAACAGCACCTGCACTTGTTTTTACAGTGTCACCATTTACTGGAGCTGAACCTTGTTTTTGCACAATAATTCCGTTAACACCTACACATTCTGCTGTTCTAATAATCGCACCAAAGTTTCTAGCGTCTGATAATTGATCTAAAACTAAAAATAAAGGAGTTTTACCACTTTCTAAAGTTTGTTCAATTAAAGTATCTAAATCATGAAATGCAATTGGCGAAATAGTTGCCACCGCTCCTTGGTGATTTAAAGAAGTAAAACGATTCAGTTTTTCAACAGGAACATAGCTAAAATTGACATTGTTCGCTTTTATGGCTTTCATTAAATCTTTCATTAAGTCGCCCTGAGCTTCTTTCTGAATAAATACTTTGTCTATAACTGCGCCTGAATGGATGGCTTCAATAATGGCTCTAATTCCAAAAATCTGATTGTCGTTTTTCATAGCTGCAAAGATATAATATTAAGGTCAAGTAAAAAATAAAAAAATAAAGTTGTTTTTGCTTCTCTTTTAACTTGGCTCTTTTAACTTTTTACTTTGTTCTTTAGAAATATGTCTTAAAACTAATTTGTACAATTGAATTGGAAAGTTTTATAGTTTGATTTCCTGTGTTCCCATTCGCATAAACTAAATTGAATAATCCGCCATTGCTTAATAATCCAAATCCGAAGCCTAATCCGTAAAGTTGGTCTTTGCTGTTATTGGCTTTGTCTTGATAATATCCAAAATCTGTAATACTGTAAAAATATAAATTGGAAGAGGCTATATATCTGTATTCGGCAAAAATTCCGCTAAAAATATTTCCTTGCAAACTGTTTTCGTTAAATCCTCTTATGGATTGTATTCCTCCAAATCGGTACAATTCATTGGTAAAATAGTCGTTACTTTGAAGGAAATACGTGTCGTTTTTTAAATGAATGTAATTTTTTTTATTGAGTTCGAGCAAATGCTGAATTTGAAATTGCGCAAAAAACTGATTGGTTTTGATAGAACTTGCTGTTCGGTCTCCTATTCCGAATTTTGTAAAAAAGGAGAATTTATCTGGAAATAAAGAATTTTCAAAATCTATTTTTTTATGTTCGAAAGAAACCGTGTAGAAAGTTGATTTCAAATCTTTTACAAATGAAGATGGCGTTTTCTGAATCGCTTCTGAAACATTGTCTTTGTATCCGATAAAAGCTTTGGTGTTGTAATTCATCATGTAACCCAAATCGAAATCGAAACTACTGTTTTGAAAAATCGTATCTTGTTTGAAGATCTTTAAATTTGATTTTAATGCTAGTGGACTTTTAAAAATGTAGGCCAAATCTAAATTTACATTAAAAGTGCTTTGTTTGTTTCCGTCGTTTTTCCAATACAAATTGAAACGTTCCCCCGAATTTAAATTGTTGTATAAATTCAAATCCAAATACCCATTAAATTGTAATTTTTGCGTTTCTTCATTGTTTCCAAAACCTAAAAATCCATCAAAAGTATTGTTCTTTCTTTTTTCCAAATACAAATATACTTTTGTGGAATCGGTTGTAAGTAAAACTTCTGGATATTTTGTTTGAGTCACAAAAGGTAAAGAATTAAAATCGGAATGAATTTTTTTAATGATACTTTTGTTAAAAGGTTTCGATTGATATTTTCTTAAAAACACTTTTTTAATTCCGTTTGGAAATTGGTTGTATCCTTGAAAAACTAAGTTGTTTATTTTTCTGACTTGGTTTAATTCTATAATTAAATCGGCTTGGAATTGGTTGTTTGATTTGTTGAAATTATCTAGTTTTATTTTCGACTGCGCAAAACCTTTCTTTTCTAGAATATTTAGTTTGTTATTGATGTAGTTTTCTGTGTTCGAAAGTAGAATAATTTCTGAAGCTTTTAAATTCAAAATCTCTTTTACCTCGTTAGATAAGCTGTCGATTTTAATTTCGATGTTTCGAGTTAAACTTCCTAAGTTGTATTTGAATGTAAAACTACTATCGTTGGTTTTTTTAGTTTCGAGCAATTCATTTTCCAAATAACCAATTTTTAATAAATTCTGATTGAAATTATTTTGAGTTTCTAATAAATTCTTGATTTCCTTGTGTGTTTTAATATAACCAATGCTGTCAATAATTTTATTTTCAGTTGAAGAATTCCCTTCAATTTTTAGATAAAACTGCTGACTATATATATAAGGTGAAAATAAAAATAAGAATATTATGTATTTCATAGCCCAAATATAACGCAATTTTTCTTGAATTTATTTTGTTGTATGATAGTAAAATATTCTTTTGCAGGTGAGATTTTCAATAAATTGGTTATCAAAAAGTTAGAAAATTAAAAATAAATATAATAGAGTTTGGATAATAAAAAATATTTTCTACCTTTGCATCCCTTAAAATAAGGTAACAATAAACAAGTTTAATTAAAATTTAATTATGCCAACAATTCAGCAGTTAGTTAGAACAGGAAGAACCAAAATAACTAAGAAGAGTAAATCGGCGGCTTTAGATTCATGTCCTCAAAGAAGAGGTGTATGTACTCGTGTTTACACAACGACTCCAAAAAAACCAAACTCAGCGATGAGAAAGGTGGCTAGGGTTCGTTTAACAAACGGAAACGAAGTAAATGCATACATTCCTGGAGAGGGGCATAATTTACAAGAGCACTCGATAGTATTAGTTAGAGGTGGAAGGGTAAAAGATTTACCAGGAGTTAGATACCACATTGTGCGTGGTGCTTTAGACACAGCAGGTGTTAAAGACAGAACACAACGTAGATCTAAATACGGTACAAAACGCCCTAAAGAAGCAGCTAAAAAGTAATTATTTAACACTTTTAAAGAAAAGACATGAGAAAAAGACAGGCCAAAAAAAGACCTCTTTTGCCAGATCCAAAATTCAACGATCAGTTGGTAACACGTTTCGTAAACAACTTAATGTGGGATGGTAAAAAATCAGTTGCTTTTAAAGTATTTTATGATGCTTTAGATATAGTTGAGACAAAAAAACAAGATGCAGAGAAATCAGCATTAGAAATTTGGAAAGATGCATTAACAAACGTTATGCCTCACGTAGAGGTTCGTTCACGTAGAGTGGGTGGAGCTACATTTCAAATTCCAATGCAAATTCGCCCAGATAGAAAAGTATCTATGGCAATTAAATGGTTAATTCTTTACACTAGAAGAAGAAATGAAAAATCTATGGCTGGTAAATTAGCTGCAGAGATTTTAGCAGCAGCAAAAGAAGAAGGTGCTGCCGTTAAGAAAAGAATGGATACTCACA
Source organism: Flavobacterium sp. (assembly GCA_032121715.1). GTDB lineage: Bacteria > Bacteroidota > Bacteroidia > Flavobacteriales > Flavobacteriaceae > Flavobacterium. The sequence continues at coordinate 104 of JAUMDQ010000179.1, read as the reverse complement.
AAATGGCAGATGCTAATAAAGCATTCTCTCACTTTAGATTTTAATTCGTACAGAAATGGCTAGAGATTTAAAATATACAAGAAATATTGGAATTGCTGCTCACA
>JAUMDQ010000178.1:0-3128 GCA_032121715.1 Flavobacterium sp. | reverse complement strand
TTTCCTAAAGTAGTTGAAGGTGATGTAAATGTAGAAACAAAGCCATCACTGATAAAATCGGAATGATGTTTTTCAAATAAAGTTGTGGCACCACGAGACGAACCAAAGTTTATTCCCACATTTTTATCTAAAAAATGACTGTTTTCAAAACATTTACGAGCTACCAAAATAGCCATAACTACTGATTTATCTAAATGTTTGTATTTAGAATCGGATGAAGTTATTTCATCTAATAGTTCCGTTTCTTTCTCTGAAAATTTAGAAACCCAATAATGTTTCTGATTGGCATCTATTTTTTGAAACAACGAATTTTCATGTAAATAATTGTTCCAAATTTCGTCAGAAGTAGTTCCTAAAGCAGAAATAGAAGCAATTGAATTAATAAAAATCGGTTGTTTTAACATGGGATCTCGTTTAAAGCTTGTTCGATAGTGTCATAAATTTGTTGTAAACTATCTTCGGAAATAATATAAGAAGGTAAAATATAAAGGATATTACCAACTGGGCGCAAAATTACACCTTTCTCAATAAAAAAATTATAAAATTGATTGCGCAAATTGCTATAATAGTCTTGTTTTTCGGAAACTTGCACTTCTAAAGCAAAAATAACACCTAAAACTCGAGTCGTTTTTACCTTATGATGTTGCGATATATGTTTTTCAAATTGAAGATGCGAAGCGTTAATTTTGTTGATATTTTCAAATATTTCTGGATTTTTCAATAATGAAATACTTGCTAAAGCCGCTGCACAACCTGTTGGATTGGCCGTAAATGTATGTCCGTGAAATAAGGCATGATTGACATTATCGCTCACAAATCCATCAAAAATTTCTTGCGTAAATGTCGTAATCGCCATTGGAATCGTTCCGCCAGTTAGTGCTTTACTTAAACACATCATATCGGGTTGATTTTTCAGATAATCACAAGCAAATAGTTTTCCTGTTTTTCCAAATCCCGTCATCACTTCATCGGCAATCGTGAAAACATCATTTTGTTTACAAATTGAAAGTAATTCATCTAATTCTGACGCTTCGTACATAACCATTCCGGCAGCTCCTAGAACCAAAGGTTCAAAAATAAAAGCGGCTACTTGGTTTTCTGAAATTGCTTTTTGTAAAGCTAATTTTGAAATTTCTTCATTTCCTTTTGTTGGAACTGGAATTCTAACAACATTAATTAGGGCATCTTGAAAAGCTTCGGTAAATAAACCAATTCCACTTACAGCCATCGCTCCAAAAGTATCACCGTGAAAGGCATCTTCAAAAGCAATAATCGTGTTTTTTTTAACTTCTTTATTATAATGATATTGAAAGGAAGCTTTAATCGCCACTTCCACAGCTGTAGAACCATTATCAGAATAAAAAAATTTTCTTTGATTAGATGGTAAAATTTCAACTAATTTCTCTGCTAATTCTACCACAACATTATGTGTAAAACCTCCAAATAAAACGTGTTCTAAAGTGGTAAGTTGCTTGTAAATCGCATCAGCAATAAATCTATTACTATGCCCGAACGGATTGACCCACCAAGAGGCAATCGCATCAATATATTGTTTCCCGTTTTCATCCCATAAAAACTCGTCTTTACCTCTTACGATGGCTGGAAAATGAGAAAATATTTTATGTTGAGTGTAAGGATGCCAGTTGTATAAACTATCTTTTTCTGAAATTGTCATTTTGTTAGTGACTAGAATTAGTAATTAGTCAGCAGTGCAAAGGTAAAGTCAAATTTTTAATTTATTAAAGATTCAAAAGATTTTCTCGGAATAAATCTGCGTAATATTTGATTACATTTTGGTCGAAATATGGTTCATTGTCAATTCTTCCAATCATTGGAACATTTGTTTTTTCGAGAATAATACTTTCTGTTGCTTTATTTTCGTCTCCAGAGAAAACAATTCCAGCCACATTTAAGTTCCTTGATTTTAATATTTCGATAGTCATTAAAGTATGATTGATACTTCCTAAATAATGGCGAGAAACCACAATAACTTTATAATCAGGTTGAATCAAATCGATTACGCAATCTGAATTATTTAAAGGGACATAAATCCCACCAGCACCTTCAATTACTAAATGATTTGTAGTTATTGGTTCAATAATTTTCTTTAATTCTATTGTAATTCTATCAATTTCAGCAGCTAAATGCGGACTAGCAGGTGTTTGTAAAGCATAGGCATTGTCATAAAATTTTGTAGTGGTATTTGAAACATACTTCTCCACTTTATTCGTATCCGAATTATCTAAATCGCCTGCTTGAATAGGTTTCCAATAATCCGCTTCTAAAGCTTCTACAATGATTGATGAGGCTATGGTTTTGCCTACATCAGTTCCAATTCCTGTTATAAATAGTTTCATAAGTTTTATTTAACCGCAAAGTTCGCAAAGAATTCGCAAGGTTCGCAAAGAAAGTGTCTTAATGTTTTGTGAAAATTTGAATAAATAATTTAAAATTCAAAATCACAATTTTCGCATTTGTATTTTTGCTTCGAATATAATGGCATTGATAGGGTAAGAAGTCCGTAAACAAAAGCAAAAAAAGATTTCACATCTTTAATACTAGTTACCATTGTAATGGTAGTAGCACCACAATTCGGGCATGTTAACAATTCGCCTTTATCATCAACTGAATATTCAGGAATGGAGTCTAAAATTTGTTTAGCTTTCATTACATCTTCAGATTTCACAAATAACTTTACACCGCCTAAAGCATTACTCAATAAAGGGTCGGTGTTTATTGTATTTTCATTTTGCAGAAAAACTTCTACACCTTCAGACTCTAATTTCCCTTTAAACAAATACGCTTCTGAAGTATATTGGTAATTAGCAATTTTGTGAAATTTAGAATTTTCCATGAGTCAATTTTATTAAAAGACTAATTTACTCAATTCTATCAATACTTCTTGCATTTCTTTTTCAGTCTTAAATATTTTACTATGCCGTTCGTTGTCCTGGTTTATTAGTTCGTCCTTTGTTGATCCTAGTGAATAGATTAAATCCATATTTTGCGGGATGTCAAAATTACCACGTATAAACGAATGACTCTTTGTATATGCGTAGAATCGAACGGACGGATTTAAACGTGCTATTTCAAGCCATTTAATAAAGTACGACGGGCTGTAAAAATCT
>JAUMDQ010000177.1:0-3887 GCA_032121715.1 Flavobacterium sp. | reverse complement strand
CTTCAACGAAACACGAGCTCACCGTTGAAAGAGTTGAATGAGGAGCCACGCGAACAACTCCGGGTTTACCCATCCACATGTAAGCCAAATCCAGACCCGAATAGATTTTAGCAAAACGTCCGTTGTCGACCTCGTTGCTCATTAACGAAATTTTCATGTAATCCGAAGATAAAATACTTTTTTAAGAAGCCTTCTTCAAACGCATATGTGAAACCATTTCCACTGTGTCTGCCTTCCATAATTCTGAAATCGGTATGAGCGTCGAAATTTATGGCATTCACAGGCATTCCTTTTGCTAAAGCTAATCCTTTTATATTTCCGTATGCATTATTGTGTCCACCACCAATAATAATTGGAATCTTATTCGCTTTAATAATTGTACTAATTACGAAAGAAACGTCTTTATCGATATTTTCAACCAAACTAAACAGTTTTTTTCGGTCTTCTTTATTATTTGTATCTAACGTTTTTGAGATTTCCATTTCTGCGGAGAAATCAATTTCGCCTAAAGCAATCAATTCGCTTCCTTTGCAGAATTTATTGTGTTGGAAGTTAACTAAGCTTTTTAAAGTGCTTTCAAAAGCAGTTGCAGCGCCAGTTCTGCCTAAGTTTGCTTTTACTCCAATATCTTCGGGTAAACCAATTAAAACAAATTTTGCTTCGCAATTGGTGATGAATTCGATCCAATTTTCATTACTTGGAACCGTTATCATCTTTTCGCCAAACTTTATTTCACCACTTCTGTGTTGTGTAATTTTAGCTAAATCTTTAGAACTGAATACGTTTAATTTATCCATTTTGTGTTTTAAATGTGTATTCAAATATAATATTTTCAAGATACATTACGTTATATAGTAATAGAAATAAATAAAATTTTATTTTTGTATGAAATAATTAACCTAAATCAAATAAATATGGAATTAAATCAATCAAATCCTCGAAATTCTGGATTAAAGGCTGCTATTGTTGTTTTAGCCTTACTTCTAATGGGAAGTTTAGCGTATGTGTATAAATTGAATCAGGATAAAAGTGATGTTGATTCTAGTTTATCTAAAACGATGACAGAAAAAGAAAAATTTCAATCAGAATTAGAAGCGAAAATTGCAGAATATGATACTGCTATTGCTGACAACACTGCTTTAAAAGGGGAATTAGAGGAAGAGCAAGCGAAAATTGTTGAATTATTAGAGAAAATTAAAAAATCTAATGGTAGTGTGGCAGAACTTTCAAAATACAAAAATGAGTATGTGAAATTGAAACGCGAAATGGATAATTTAATCGCTGAAATTAAATGCATATTGAAAACTAGTCCAATTCATAAATAAACAAAGATCTTAAGGAAAAAATCCAAAATTTACAAGATTAAATAGATTATTTAAAAAAAAAATATAATAATACAAAGTTGACTAAAAATTTAGACAGTACAGTTGTGGTTTTATCAAATGCAAGAACAGCAAACGATACTTTAGCAGCAAAAAATGAAAATTTGACTAAAACAGTTGAAAAAGCTCAAAAATTATCTGTTTTAAACTTAACTACTTTAGCAGTAAAACAAAGAAGTTCAGGAAAACAAATTGATACTGACAAAGCTACTAGAGCAGATGTTTTAAAAATTAGTTTTACAATTGCAGAAAATCAGGTGGCTAAAACTGGAGACAGAACGTATTTTGTTCAAGTTATTGATAGTAAAAACAACGTTTTAGGAGATAAAAAAACGGAAACGTTTGGTTCTACTTATTTACCATATAGTTTTCAGAAAACAGTTAAGTATGAAAATAAAACGGTTCAAGTACAAGAAGATTTACCTGTAAAAAGTATTTCAGCAGGAACTTATTTTGTAAATGTATTTGATAAAAATGGAGACTTAGTTTCTAAAAACAGTTTTCAATTGAGATAATACAAGTTCTAAATATTAAAAAAGGCTTCAAGTAATTTGAAGCCTTTTTTGTTTTTATATTATTCAGTTGCTGCTGTGGCTTTAAACTTTTCATTAACTTTTTTCCAGTTAATTACGTTGAAAAAGGCATCTATATAATCTTTACGTTTGTTTTGATATTTTAGGTAATACGCGTGTTCCCATACGTCTAAAGCTAAAATTGGTGTTCCTTTAACTTCTGCTCTTGACATTAATGGATTATCTTGATTAGAAGTTGTTGAGATGACTAACTTCCCTGTTTTGTCTTTTACTAACCAAACCCAGCCTGAACCAAATAATTTTGTAGCACTGTCTGAAAATTGTTTTTTAAACTCATCGTAAGAACCAAAGTCTTTATTGATAGCTTCTAAAACTTCGTCAGTTGCTTCTCCGCCATTTGCTGCTAATATTTCGAAAAAGAAATTATGATTGTAATAGCCACCTGCGTTATTTCTAACGTCAGATTTACTCATGTCTAATTTTTTTAAAATTTCTTCAATGGATTTAGATTCTAAATCGGTTCCTTTCACTGCTGTGTTCAATTTGTTGCAATATCCAACATGATGTTTTGAATAATGAGTCTCCATGGTTTTTGTGTCGATAAAAGGCTCTAGACCATTATAAGCATAAGGTAAGCCTTTCATTTGAAAAGCACCTTCTGCATCATCAGCTTTTACGTCAGCAGGATTTCCCATCGCAACTTTCTCCACTTTTTCTGGTTCTGGAATGGTAACTTCTACCAATTCTTTATCTTTTCCGCAGCCTGTAAAACCAACTATTGTGGCAAGTGTTAGTATTAGAATTCTATTTTTCATTTGATTTGTTATTTAGATTTTACACAAAAATAAAAAAGATAAACATTACTGTCTATCTTTTAACATTTGATTTATAATTTCAATGTATTTTTCTTTAGCTTCATTAGCACTAAGATGTCTAACTTGCATCCAAGCGTTTTGTTTAAAAGCGGTAATTACTTCATCAGATTCATAACCGTGATGACTGTAACTGATGTTTTCAGAAAGCGCTTGTTTGTAGTAGGCATAAAGAACCAGCTGTACATCTTGCGGTACAGAGGTTTTAGGAATTTTTTCGTTGGCGTTACGAATGGCTTCCTGGAATCTTTCATCTAACGACAATTCACTCATTTATTTTTTACTAATTACAGTTTTGTTTCCAATGGCTTTTTGTCCTAGTTTCACGTTGATTTCAGTTCCAATTGGAAAATATAAATCAACACGAGAACCAAATTTAATAAAACCAGCATCTTTACCTTGAACTACTCTCATGCCTTCTACAGCGTAATTTACAATTCTTCGGGCTAATGCACCAGCAATTTGTCGGTACATAATTTCTCCATACACTCTGTTTTCAATTACTACAGTAGTGCGTTCGTTCTCTTCACTTGCTTTTGGATGCCAAGCAACTAAAAACTTACCAGGATGATATTTGCTATATTTTACGATTCCATTTACGGCGTATCTTGTTACGTGAACGTTAATAGGCGACATAAAAATAGAAACCATTAATCTTTTGTCTTTAAAATATTCTGGCTCGTAAACTTCTTCAATTACAACTACTTTTCCGTCAACTGGAGCTAAAACGTGATTGTCACTGTTGTCAGCAATTCTTGTTGGGTCTCTAAAAAATTGAAGAATCATGATTAAAAGAAAAAGCAAAATACATTGTACTATTATTCTTATAACGGTATTGTCATGTAGTAAATAATCCACACCAAAAATACCTAAAACGGTAATTAAAGTTGAAATTAAAATGATTTTAGATCCTTCTGGATGAAATTTAAGCATAATTAAAATAAATTAAATATAAAATATATAAAAACGGAATTACAAAAATAACACTATCTAATCGGTCTAAAATTCCACCATGACCAGGCATAATGTTTCCGCTGTCTTTTACACCGGCTTCTCTTTTAAATTTAGATTCTACTAAATCACCAAGTGTACCAAATAAT
>JAUMDQ010000176.1:4805-7130 GCA_032121715.1 Flavobacterium sp. | reverse complement strand
GGTATTAAGAAATTATAATGAAGTTTCTAATTTAAAAGGATTAGAAAACAACGAAGATAATGTAGCCATTAACATCAAGCTAAAAGATGGTAAAAAGAATTTCTGGTTTGGCGATATGCTAGCAGGTGCAGGAGTTGCCGATACAGAAAACAGAAGTATTTTAAATCCGAAATTATTTTATTATAGTCCGAAATACAGCGTCAATTTAATTGGAAACTTAAATAATATTGGAGAATTGCCTTTAACGATGCAAGACTATTTCAAATTTACAGGTGGTTTTAAAAACATGATGAAAAAAGGAGGTTCTAATTTTGGTGTTTCTTCCAATGATTTAGGAATTATGGGAATGAGAAACAATCGTGCTAAAAACATTGATGCCAAATTTGGTGCGGCAAACTTCTCTTACAATCCTTCAAAAGCTTGGACAATTAGTGGTTTCGGTATTTATTCTTACAACAAAACCGATTTACAAACAGACAACATTTACAATCGTACCGATAAATTACCAAACGGAACAACAGTTAGTGTAACTGAAAATCGTCAAGATAATTCTAAACAAAAAACTAATTTAGGTTTGTTTAAAATTAGTTCAAGCTATGTGCCTTCTGCAAAAATGCATTTAGATTATGATGCTTTATTAAAAACGTCTGATCAATTGGAAAGCCAGAATGTAATTTCTAGTTTACAAGGAAATATTTTTACTGAAAAAAGTCAGAAACCATTATCTGTAAGTCAAAACTTAAATTATTATTACACGTTAAACGATAAAAATGTTTTTGCTTTCGAATTACAGAATTTATTCCAACAAGAAGATCCATTTTACAATGCCAACTTACAAACTCAACCATTCATTTTAGCGGGTTATAACACCACTCAAACAAGAAATGATGTCAATCAAAACCGATTTGTAAAAACAAACAAAACAGATGCTAAGTTTGATTATTATTACATGATAACGCCAAAAAGCAATATTAATGTTACAGTTGGAAACACGTATTCTTACCAAAACTTCAACTCAAGCATGTTCCAAATTTTAGATAATGGCACACAAAATAATTTAACAGATAGTTCTAATACGAATGAAGTGAATTATGCTTTTAACGATGCTTTTATTGGTTTACATTACAAAATGTTATTTGGGAAATTTACTTTAAATCCAGGAGTTTCAGTACACCAATTTAACACGAACGACACACAATTGAACAGCTCAAATAAAATGAGTTTCAATAGAGTTTTACCAGATTTCTATGCGTTATGGCAAATGAAAAAATCACAATCGTTAACGTATAATTTCTCCTTAACTAACAATTTTACAGATATCGTTAAACTTTCTCAAGCATACGTATTTTCTAACTATAATAGTTTATATAGTGGAAATCGTTTCTTAGAAAATTCGGTTTCACAAGTGCATACGTTACGTTTTTTTAAGTTTAGCATGTTTAATATGGAAAATATTTTCGCGAATTTAACTTATACGAAACAAACGGATATCATTACCAATAGAGCTTTTATAGATCCTTTAAATGTAAATCAGGTTTCAAGTTCTGTAAATCTTAATTCAAATTTTCCTCAAGAATCACTTACTGGAGCTTTTAATTATGGACGTTCATTTGCGCGATATTTCAAAGCTAATGCCGGAGGAAGTTTAAGCTGGAGTAAAAATAATAACATTCGTGCAATTACAGGAAATTCAGATTTTATTCAAACTACTGAAAATTATCTTCATAATTATAATGTTGGATTTTCAACTAATTTAAAAAACTTACCAAACATTGATTTGTCATATACTTTTTCTGTAAATGATTCTGAAGTGCAAACTTTTTATGTAGATAATCCTTCGGTAACTTTAGAATATTTCTTTTTAGATGCGTTTTCATTTAAAGAAGATTACGACTTTTATCATAACAGAAATAAAGCAAAAACTATTGATACCGAATATGATTTCTTAACTGCTTCTTTATCATATCAAAAAAAAGATAGCAAGTTAGAATACAAATTAAGTGCAACTAATCTATTAAACACAACATCTTTAAACGATAGTAGTTTTAGTGCTTTAGGTGGCTCTACTAACTTTTCTAGTTATTATGTACAACCACGTTATATCATTTTAAGTTTGAAATACAATTTATAAGAAACAAACTGTTTTAAAAATAAGAAAATCCTGAGCAAAAAAAGCTTGGGATTTTTTGTTTTCAAATTAAAAAAAATGATACATTTACATAAAAATTAGATCTAAAAACAAATGAAAAAACTCTTTTTTATTCTTGCTTGTGTTGCACAATTTGTAAACGCTCAAAACACTATTGTTGGTGAATACATTAGTAC
>JAUMDQ010000176.1:0-4795 GCA_032121715.1 Flavobacterium sp. | reverse complement strand
GCATTTAAATTTATTTTTCAGTATTACAGTAGTAGCATTGGGCTAATTATTCACTATCCATTTATATAATATATTAGATTATACGTCTTTCATTAATATGTAAATTTGTAAATTTCTGGTAAATACAAAATTAAAAACGATTCTATTATTTTAGAGAATGATAGCCAAGAAAATTCTTTTAATGTGCTTTTTGAGAAAGGCAAGAAAGCCTCTAATAAATTAACGATAAAAGCAACTCCTTACAATTATTATTCGTTGTTTAGTTCTGAATATTTAGGAATTCAAAAAACAGAGAATTCTGAAATTGAATACAAATTGTTCAAAGATTATTTTAATGAAAATGATTTAGAAGAATATACCGAAAGCGTATACAAAGCAGTTGAAAATGCTGATGAAAATTCTGAAAACAAAACAGAAAATCCAGAAACAAAACTAAGTTTCGAAATTGATAGAGCTTATGCTTTATACTTTGTTAGATATAAAGAAACTAAATCTAAGATTGAAAAATATATTATACCTAATGATGTAAATATAATTGACCTTACCATTAATGATAATTATTTTTCAGATATAGAATTATCTGGTAAAGTTGAAAATGACAAAAGTGTTATATTTTTAACGGATGGTAAAAGCCCAATAAGTTTTATTAAAAAAAGTGCCGTAAAAAAAATAGATTACGTTTTACCAAGCACAAAAACTTCTGAAAAAAAGTGGACTTTTCCTGGAATGAAAAGCAGAGAAGATTATTATGATTATGATTCAACTGCAGTAGCTGTGGACACTGCAATGGCTTATACCTCTAGCGATTACAAATTTCAAGCTAAAGTGGAAAAAAACTTAAAAGAGGCTTTATTGAATCTTAAAAAAGAACCCGCGAAATATTTATATGTATATTACAATCTAAAAGGAAAAAAATCTGAAAAAGAATTCGATACTTTCATTGACGAGTATAACACAAATGTTGGTTATAATATGTATTCTGAATATGATGCCACTTATGATAAATTTAATTTTTACTTCGCCACAAAATCTGATGAAGCCTTTTTTAAGAAAAATAACATTAGTGATAAATCGATTTTGATTTTAAATAAAGAAGGGAAAATTATTGCTTCATCAACAAAAACTCTTAACGATATAGCTAGTAAATTAAATTATGATAATGAGTCATTAATTAACAAACTTCAAGAAACTGAAAATGCTATAGCACTAGCCAATTCTGTTTCCAACAAAAAAACAAGTATTCCAGAATTAACTAAAAGTTTAAATACAAATTATAAGGATTTTTTCACATCTAATTACTACTATAACAATCATTATATAGAAGTAGTTGAATCTGATAATAATGAAAATGAAGCTATGGCGGTTGAAGCTAGTGCTGTTGTTGATAGTGCGGCAGTAGCTTATGAGAACGATGATTTTAAATATTATAAAACTGAAATTTCAGAAAAAATACTTATCGAAAAATTAAATACCATTTTTGAATATTACAATTCTAAAAATATTATAGACAATCAATTAGTGAATATTTTATTAGGTGAAATTTCAGGAAATCACACTAGTTTTGATTTGTTTAAAAACGATAATAACACCAATAACAAACAAGAAATTAAATACATCAATTATATTTTAAAATATAATAAAAATAAAAAAAACAAAACAAAAATTGCTGTAGTTTTAAACCGCATACTGTCTCAAAAAGAAGCCAACAATCCAGATATTAAAACGTATAATGCAATTTCAACTAGTTTAATTTCATATTCTGGAAACAATTTCACGATCATTCAAACTGCAATACATAATTTTAATTCTAAAGAACAAGGTTCTGAAGAAGCTAATAAGCTAGTTGACGTCTATTACAATACTTTAGTAAACGACAAGCCAATTTTTGAAAATATTGACACACAATTTAATAACCTTAGTACTGAAGTTGATTACACCATGGATTGGGCAGGTTATAAAAACAGAATTAACTCTATGTTGAATGCACAAGCTTGGGATATTTTTGAATTGAACAAAACTGAAGATTTTGAAAGAGCTATTAAATGGTCTGAATTATCTAACATCGTTGAAAAAGACAATGCGTATTCATTAGACACATTAGGACAATTGTATTTTGCTGTTGGAAGAAAATCAGAGGCAATCGTTATTCAAACCAAAGCCGTTACTCTGGCAAAAGAAATGGGAATTAGTCATGAAGAGTTTGAAGAAGCTTTGAACAACATGAAAAAATAAACTTTAAACAAAAATCCCGTTCCGAAAAAGTCGGAACGGGATTTTTTTATACTTTCATTTTAGAAAACTTATCTATTTTGTATTGAATATCTTGATGTGATTCGTTAAAATCATACAACAATCCAAACAATTCAACCGAAGCCAATTTTCCAATAAAATACGGATTTTCGTTTCGTAACATATAATCTAAAGCGGCATCATCTAATTGTAAATGCTGAGCGACATATCCGTTTTTAAAAAATTCTTTTGTAAAACGCACACCATTTAAGCCATCAATTGGCAAACCATTTTTCTTTTTGGCCACTAAATTTTGAGGCAAATATTTTTTCGCTACTTCTCTTACAATCCATTTATCCGTAATAAAAGGATGTTTTTTATTGTGCAATTGCGTCGTCCAACGTGTTTTGTATTCTAGAGGTAAGTTTAAACCAAATTTCACCACATCTTCGTGTAAAAACGGAAAACGCACTTCAATAGAAGAAATCATTCCCATTCTGTCGTTTCTGTACAACAAAGCTTGTAAGTGTTTTTGCATCATTTCAAAAGAATCTAAATAATACTTTTGCTCTTTTTTGGATACGAATGAAAACAGTTCAGAACCTTTTTCATATAACATTTCGCTTTTATAACCATTCGCTAATCGGACATTGAAACTGTCTAAAACAGAAGCTTCCGAAGGAAATAGATAATTATTTAAAGCTGGATATATTTTGTAAATTTTCTTTAAAACTTCTTGAGGCAACAACAATGCTTTTTTATAACGCGCTGCCATTAATTTAGAGTAACCTAAAAACAATTCATCTGAACCTTCTCCGCAAATTACAGCTTTAACATCATTTTGTCTGGCCAAATGTGCTACTCTAGAAATCGGTACACCATTGGTAAAATACACAATTGGTCCAGCGTTATATTCTGTTGCAGTAATCCAATGATTTAAAAAATCTTCAGGTTGAAATTCAGTTTTATGTAGTTGTAAATCTAAATGTTTCGCTAGTGCTAATGAATCTGAATATTCCGAATGCTTCCCAACAATATCCGCAGTAAACAATTGAATATTTGGCTGCGATTTTTTTGCCATTGCGGTTAAAATTGACGAATCAATTCCGCCACTCACAAAAGAACCCATTGGAAAATCGGACACTAGCATTTCTTCTACAGATTTTGACAACAAAGCATCAAATTCTTTGACAATTTCCGATTTTGGTTTTTTAGCTAAATCGTTATGATAATTCGCATCAACTTGATCCGATAATTTATAATAATAGTCTTCTGAAATTTCAAAATTAGAAGCAATTTTTATTACTGTTCCTGGTTTAACATTTACAATTTCATTAAACAAAGTATAAGTAGAACTTCCTTCTAAAGTACTATTTAAAGACATCATAGTTTTATAACTATCTGGCTTCAATTGTAAGCCTTTTGCTAATGTTCTCGATTCGGATGCAAAGGCAAAAACTTCTGAATTATTTACAAAAAACAAAGGTTTTATTCCGAAACGATCTCGAACTAAAAAAAGTTCTTTTTTCTTCACATCATAAAAAGAAAAAGCAAACATTCCTTTAATATCACGAAGTGTTTTTTCAATTCCGAAATGAATTAAATATTGAAAAAGCACTTCTGTATCTGAAGTTGTAATAAAATTAACAGCAGGTAAATGCTGTTTTAAAACTAGGTAATTATAAATTTCCCCATTAAAACACAGCACAAAATCCTCGTTAAAAAAAGGTTGATTGGAACGACTATTTCCATCAATTAATGATAATCTTTGGTGAAAAAAATTCGTATTTGAATTTTCCCATTGACCAGAAAAATCGGGACCTCGGTGCGCTTGAAGCTCACTCAAACCTTTTATCAAGATTTGTTTTTTGTTTTCAGGGAGATTTTTATTAATAAAACCGGAAATTCCGCACATTCAAACTAGGGGATTAAGAATACAAAAATAGTATAAAATTAACTTTATGCAACATAAAATCAATATTTTACATTCCTGTACGAATCGCTTCCACTGGATCTAATTTAGAAGCAGAAATTGCTGGTAAAATTCCTGATATTAAGCCAATAATTATCGATAAACTTGATCCTAAAATTATATTTGAGGTACTTAATACGAATTTAAAATCTAAAGCACTCGTTAAAATCATTGCGATTACCCAAACCAATAAAATACCAATTAATCCACCAAACATAGCTAAAATTACAGCTTCAAATAAAAACTGAAATAAAATAAACCTGTTTTTAGCGCCTAATGCTTTTTGAATTCCGATCAAATTGGTTCGCTCTTTAACAGAAACAAACATAATATTTGCGATACCAAATCCACCAACTAAAAGTGAGAAAATACTAATTCCCCAACCAGCAACGTTCATTTGACCAATAATATCATCAATGAAATCTGTAAATCCAGAAAGAATATTCACAAAGAAATTATTTATTTCTCCTGCTCTTAAACCTCTAACATTTCTAACTTTATTAGTTAATTCTGCCTTAAATTCTTCAATATCTACTCCTTCTTTTGGTTTGACTAAAATGGCTGGCGTGAAAATATTGCTATTATCACCATATA
>JAUMDQ010000175.1:0-3396 GCA_032121715.1 Flavobacterium sp. | reverse complement strand
TTTTATCGACAGAAACGGGTTTACCAAAATTTATTTCGTAATCATATTCTCTAGAAAGCATTGTCATACTTCCGTTTTTCTGAATTGTGATTGCGATGATATTCTTTTTTAAAAAATCATCTTTCTCAATAGCGCTAAAAGTTTCGATGAAACCTTTTTTGAATTCTCCCTCAATATTTCCTTGAACAATAGGAACTCTTGATGAAAAATTGTTTGACAATTGAAAAATACTACCATTTTTATCTACGTAAAAATTACGGTTTCCATTAACAACTCTTGCTACAGGGGACTTTTGTAAAACTTTAGTTATTAACACTCCGTCTTCCGAGGTAAAAACCTCTGCGTTTTCGATAAAAGGCTGTCTATTTAAGACACTTTCCAAATCTTTCAAATCTACTTTTTCTTTTTGGATTGAAAAAGTGCCTCCCAATTTTTGTATTAACAAGTTATTAACCATTTCATTTGTTAAAAACATTTTGTTATCGCCCTGAAATTCAACTTGCACCTTGCTAATCTTCCTGTTTTGGTTTCTGCTCTGTGTAAAAGAATACAAAAACACCACTAAGAAAAGCATCAATACGAGCCGAATATTTTGCCAACTAAACTTTTTCATTTAGTACTTTTTTGATATCCTTTACCATTTCCCCAATATCACCTGCTCCTATCGTTACAAACACATTTGCATCAGAATTTTTAAAGTTTGTTAATAACTCTTCTTTGGTTACCAAACGCTTATTTTTATTCTCAATTTTATTCAACAACCAAGTTGAATTAACACCTTCCATTGGCAACTCGCGAGCTGGATAAATTTCCAACAAAAGTATCTCATCAAATTGCGATAAACTTTCTGCGAAACCATCAATAAAATCTTTTGTTCTACTAAATAAATGCGGTTGAAAACAAGCAATTATTTTTTTGTTCGGATACAATTCTCGAACCGCTTGATGGACAGCATTTATTTCTGTTGGATGATGTGCATAATCATCAATATATACTAATTTTTCTTCTCTTATTTGAAATGAAAAACGACGACGAACACCTTTAAAAGTGGCTAAAGCATTTTTAATTTTCTCGTTTTCAACTCCGTACGATTTCGCCATAGCAAAAGCCAACAATGCATTCGTTAAATTATGATGACCTGGTAATCCGAATTTTATATTTTCGATTACTTCGTCTTTTGTTTTCACATCGAAAACATAAAAACCATTTTCAATTCTGATATTTTGAGCTACGTAATCGGCACCAACATTAACTGCAATCGTATTTCCTTCTAAAGGCAAACCTTTGATAATAAATAAATTTTCAGCTGGCACTTTATGTGCGAATTCTCTAAACGACTCTTCAATTGCAGCTACATCGCCATAAATATCTAAATGATCTGCATCCATTGATGTTACACAAGATAAATCGGGATGCAAATGTAAAAACGAACGGTCAAATTCGTCTGCTTCAACGACAGTAACTGTTTTTCCTGAACCTATTAAATTCGTATTATAACCTTCTACAATTCCGCCTAAAAACGCTGTAACATCTACACCGCTTTCATACAAAACATGACCTAAAATACTTGATGTTGTTGTTTTTCCATGTGTTCCTGCAACGGCAAAACAAAATGTGTCTTTTGTGATAATTCCTAAAACTTCTGCTCGTTTTTTTACTGTAAAACCTTCATTCAAAAAGTAATTCCATTCTGAATGATTTTTCGGAACCGCTGGTGTAATTACCACTAATGTATTTTCCGTGTTTTTAAAACTATCGTCAATCAAATTCACATCATCTTCAAAATGAATCTTTATGCCATTTTCTTGTAACTCAGCAGTTAATTGCGTTTGAGTTTTATCGTAACCTGCCACATTTTTCCCAATGAATTGAAAATAGCGCGCCAAAGCACTCATCCCGATGCCTCCGATGCCAATAAAATAAACGTTATGTATTTGATTTAGATTCATTTTGTTTTTTTGTTTAAAGTTTAAAGTCATTTTTGTTTCAGGTTACCCAACTTGAAACTTGAAACCATAAACAATTAAATTAACTTCTTTATTTCTTCTACGATATCTTTTGTTGCGTTGGGTAAGGCTAACTTTTTGATATTCTCTGTTAAGCTTTCTTGCTTTCCTTTATCTTTTGCTAGCGCTTCAAATACAAGATTGAATTCTGATTCTAAATCTGATTCTTTAATTAGAATTGCACCACCTTTATCCACAATTGCTTTAGCATTTTTAGTTTGGTGATCTTCAGAAACATTTGGCGATGGAATGAAAATTACTGGTTTTCCCACGATACATAATTCAGAAACAGAAGAAGCTCCTGAGCGAGAAATTACAATATCTGCGGCTGCATAAACCAAATCCATTCTATCTATAAATGCGGTAACTTGAACATCTTCTCTTTCGTTATATTTTGCATAATCAATTAGATAATGCTTACCACATTGCCATATAATTTGAAAACCTAATCCTGTTATAAAGTCTAAATTTTTCTCAATTAATTGATTCAATCTTCTTGCTCCTAAACTTCCACCTAAAATTAAAAGTGTTTTTTTGTTCGCATCTAAATGAAAATGCGAAATTGCTTCTTCCTTTTTACTTGACACATCTATTAAATCTTGACGAACTGGATTCCCTGTAAATCGTATTTTGTTCTTTGGAAAAAAGCGCTCTAAATTTTCATAAGCCACAAAAATCACATTGGCTTTTTTGGCTAATAACTTATTTGTAATTCCTGGAAATGAATTTTGCTCTTGAATTACAGTTGGAATATTTAACATTGCAGCGACTTTAAGCACCGCGCCACTTGCAAAACCACCCGTTCCAATAACCACATCTGGTTTAAACCTTCGCAAAATAGCATACGATTTATACAAACTATGCGCTAATTTCACTGGAAACATAGCGTTTTGAAGTGTTACTTTTCGGTGTAAACCAGAAATCCACAATCCTTCAATTTTATAACCTGCTTGAGGCACTTTTTGCATTTCCATTTTATCTTTTGCCCCTACAAATAAAAATTCGGCGTCAGAAAATTGCGCTTTTAATTCGTTTGCAATAGAAATAGCTGGATAAATATGCCCACCTGTTCCGCCTCCGCTAATAATAAATCGTTTCCCCATTACTTTTTATTTAAAACCGCATTCATTGGGTTTTGCCCATTCACTAAACTATCTCCTTGATTGTCCAATTCGTTTTCTTGTTTTAAAGATTCGCGAATGGAATATTTCATATCATTTACTTTTTCTTCATCTTTTGAAATACCTTCAGTTGTATTTTCTTCATTCATTACAGAAACTTCTCTATCAATAATTCGTTGTAAAGCTGCTTCTCTGTCTTGTATATCTTTTAAATCTGCCGCAATTTCATCTTCTTTTTTCGTCACACTTAAAATAATTCCTAATGACAA
>JAUMDQ010000174.1:0-9844 GCA_032121715.1 Flavobacterium sp. | reverse complement strand
TCGATATTCGATGATTCATATAAAGGGATATACAAAGGGATAGTAATAGGAGATGTTTCAGGAACTTTACACGTAAACATCCTCAATGATGAATCAATATGGGCTAAATTTCAAACAGAAGATAATGTAACTTACACTTTGGAAAACATTCCATATTTAGAAGAAAGTGGAATAACTAGCGAACCAGCTTTTAAAAAATATCGTTTTGGAGATGAAAACATAGCATTTGAAGTAAAATTAGATGAAACCGGAAATAACATTACGACTTCAAGTTTTAAATACTTCTCTGATAGCTCTTCAAAAATTTGTCTTATTAAAGAAAAATCTACATCCTTAATTAAGTGCTATACTGGGGATTATGCAGGTTTAGAAGAATCTGGAACCGTAAACTTTACTTCTGATGGACATTCAAGAGTAAGCGGTCTTGTAAAAAAATCAAGCTCACCTGAAGTTTTTACTTTTAATGGAGAAATTGAAATTGTTTTTCCAGATGGTGAAATCTCTAAAACAGGTAATGGTAATAACCCAGAAATTAAATATCAATTAAATGCAAACTTACATTTTGGATACATTAGAGGGTATTTAGAAGGCTACCGATTTGATGGAAGTTGGATGAACGAAAGCACAGAAATTGGAAATTGGGGAGCAACTAGAATACTATAATTAATTATAAATTTATTTAAAATGTTCGTCCATTAATTTAGATGAACATTTTTTTTATAAACTTTTGTAACTTTTTATAAACTTCTTACGTATAACAATAAGAACTTTTAAAGTTAGGAGAAAACCCCATGAGACAACTTAAAATAACCAAGCAGGTTACTAATCGTGAAACTGCTTCCCTAGACAAATATTTACAGGAAATTGGTAAAGTAGATTTAATTACTGCCGATGAAGAAGTTGAATTAGCACAACGTATAAAAGCGGGTGATCAACGTGCCTTAGAAAAACTAACTAAAGCGAATTTACGTTTCGTGGTTTCTGTGGCAAAACAATACCAAAACCAAGGTTTAACGTTACCCGATTTAATTAATGAAGGAAACTTAGGTTTAATTAAAGCAGCACAACGTTTTGATGAAACGCGTGGTTTCAAATTCATTTCTTATGCGGTTTGGTGGATTCGTCAATCGATTCTTCAAGCATTAGCTGAACAATCTCGTATTGTACGTTTACCATTAAATAAAATTGGTTCTATCAATAAAATCAACAAAATGTACGCTTTATTAGAGCAATCTAACGAACGTCCACCAAGTGCTGAGGAAATTGCAAAAGAACTAGACATGACCGTGAATGATGTAAAAGAGTCTATGAAAAACTCTGGTCGTCATTTATCAATGGATGCACCACTTGTGGAAGGTGAAGATTCTAACCTATACGACGTTTTACGTTCAGGTGAATCTCCAAATCCAGATAGAGAATTAATCCACGAATCTCTTCAAACAGAAATTGAAAGAGCGTTAGAAACTTTAACTCCAAGAGAAGCGGATGTAGTTCGTTTGTACTTCGGTTTAAGCGACCAACACCCAATGACTCTAGAAGAAATTGGTGAAACTTTCGATTTAACTCGTGAGCGTGTACGTCAAATTAAAGAAAAAGCAATTAGAAGATTGAAACATACTTCTAGAAGTAAAATATTAAAAACGTATTTAGGATAAGTTTTTTACCGCAAACAACCGTGTAAACGGTTCGTTTTTTGATTGATGATTGAAACTCCGGCTGATTACCGGAGTTTTATTTTTTAGGTAAATAAGACGCAGGTCAGTTAGCACAAGTGCTCGGGTATACTGAGTTTTTTTTTTATAAATATGTAATTTCTCTGAAATTAAAAATCATTATAAATTTCATCTTTTTAATCTTTTGGAATCTTTCAAATCAAAACTTTGTGAACTTTGCGAAAAACCTTGCGAACCTTGCGGTTAAATTTTACCTTTGCCAAACAAACAACATAACTACAATTCAACAACATGACTAAAAACACCCTTATTGCACCTTCAGTTTTAGCAGCTGATTTTGCTAATTTACAACGCGACATCGAAATGATTAACAATTCTGACGCAGATTGGTTTCATATTGATATTATGGATGGCGTATTTGTTCCAAATATTTCTTTTGGAATGCCCGTTTTACAAGCCATTTCAAAACACGCTACCAAAACTATCGACGTACATTTAATGATTGTTGATCCAGACAGATACATTTCAACGTTTGCCAAATTAGGTGCGAATGTATTAACGGTTCATTATGAAGCTTGCAACCATTTACACAGAACCTTACAAGCGATAAAAGCAGAAGGTATGAAAGCTGGAGTTGCCATTAATCCACACACAAGTGTTAAAGTATTAGAAGACATTATTCAGGATATCGACTTAGTTTGTATTATGAGTGTGAATCCTGGTTTTGGAGGGCAAAGCTTTATTGAAAAAACGTATGACAAAGTTTTTCAATTGAAAGAAATGATAAAAAGATGCAAAGCAAATACATTGATTGAAATTGATGGTGGCGTAACTAACAAAAATGCCAAACAGTTAGTTGATGCTGGTGCAGATGTTTTAGTGGCTGGAAGCTATGTTTTTGGAGCGGAAAATCCAACTGAAACAATTGCAGATTTAAAAAGAATTACAAAATAAAAAAATAAAAAAAGCCTTATAAAAATAAATTTATAAGGCTTTTTACTTTTAGAAAATGCTATTAAATTTTAATAAAATTCTTAACTGCTGTTCCGTTTTCAGTAGTTAGTTTCACTATATAATTTCCTGATTTTAAATTGGAAACATCTACACTCAAATTTGTTTCATATTTTGCATTTGAAGTAAAAACTGTTCTACCAGTCATATCGAATATTTCAATGAAATTTTCAGCATTAAAAACTGGATTGCTAATTGTTAAATTGTTTTTTACAGGATTTGGATACATCACAATTTGAGAAGAAAATTCATTTGAATCTAACCCCAAAACTGTTCCATTAAATTTAAATGGTATCGCTAATATATTTGTAGAACCACCATCTATAGTATTTGCCCATGCAGCCACATTTCTTTGCTTTCCATTCCACGTTGGACTAGATAATGTATTCAAAATAGTTACTGGAGGAAAAAACAAAGTTGCATCATTTGTAGCATGCACTTGAAATTCGACCCAATAGGTTCCGGCAGCCAATGAGGCAGTTACATTTGCATTAAATCGCCAAACTTTTCTTGTTGTTCCTGTTGTAGTAGCAGTTCTGTATACAAGTTCTTCTCCACTTCCAGCGGCATTTAAAACATTTGTAGTCATATCACCAAAAACTACAGAAGATGTTCCTAAAGAAGGATCACCGTTCCAAATTCTTACGCGAATAACATCAATTGGAATTGTAGTTCCAGCATATGATGTTTGGTATCCAAAAACATCTAAACTTGAAATGTTCCAAGTTTCTCCAACTGGAACCACAAAATCATCCGCCAAAGCAAAATTTGTCGTAAGTGCGTTATTATAATAACCAGAAAGACCTAATGAAGTATTAGGTGTTTGCAATTCAGACCAAGAATATCCTGCTGGCGCTGCCGATAAATTTGTGGAAACCGCACCAGTCGCTATTGGTCCATTCGTATAGATTTGCTGAGCACTTACTACTGATGTACACGCAAATAATATAGTAAATAATTTAGAAGTAATTTTTCTATTCATAATGTATTGATTTATCGTTGATTACAAACCTAACAATAAAAAAATTCTCATTAATTTTCTTTTTCAAATTTTCGATGAAGGAATGCTTTTATCCGATAAAAAACAATGCCGCTTTATCTAATTTACTTTAGAATAAGTTGAAACTATTAAAACTAAAAAAATTAGGATATAAAAATGGCTTCATTATAATTCAACATTTCCTTCACTTTGATATAAATTGTAGGAAATTTTTGTTTTAATTCATCTGGCGATTCAAAGAAATGTTCTAATAAAACCGCCACAAATTCGTATTGATTTTCAAAAGCATACTCTCTCAAAAATCCAGAATTCAACAAATCCTGTCGTAACGTTTCGTTAGAAAAAGACAAAAACAGATTACGAAGTGATTCGTTAAATAATACGTGAGTAGGTTTGTCGCTTTTTAAAGTTGCGAAATGCAAAGCGTGTGTAAATTCGTGTAAACCTAAATTCAAATTATCGTTCTTTACATCAATTCCTTCTTTGAAATCGGGCCAAGAAAATACTACAGTTTTTAATCTTGGATTAAATTCTCCTTTATAATATTCATCGGTGTGAGTAGATAAATAAATATCTGGATAAATAATAATTTGTTGAATAAGTTGGTTTAAATAATTTTTCATTCCGAAAGTTAACTGAATATAAACCGCCGCAATAGAAAGTTTCATTTCTTGATTAATAGAAATATCTCGTGTAGAAAATTCCGTTTTTTCAATAAAGGTTGCCACGCGATGTTCAAAATATATTTTATACTTAGGTTTTAACTTTTGATAAAACTGACTGTTATTTCTCAAAATCATTTTATCCGTTTCCGATATTTTTTTATTTAATATATGTCCGAAAACAATCAAAGGTTTTTTGAAGTTGCGTTGATAAATAATTTCAACCACATATAACATGATGTAGCAGTAGCCAATAATTATTGGAGACAATAATAAAAACATGACAAAAAATTCAGCAATAGTATATTCTCTTTCAGGCATAAAAAAACATTGATTCACAAAGAAACTCTTTACAAGGAATTTCTCAAAATTAATTCACTTTTATTTTAAATTTTTTCTTTCGATAATTTGATAAAGGTTTTTTATATTAGAGTTTATTAGTAAATTTGATTATTAACCAATGTTATACATTTCTTCAAGTATATAATTTATAGTCAAAATGACAAAATACTTTTTAATACTATCAACACTTCTACTTGTAGGATGTAATAAAACTATAGAAAAAAAGAAAAGCAGCGTTCCTGTAAATAAGGAAAAGCAGGCCTTTTTAAAATCTGCATATTTTGATGAAGAACGAATAAAAAATGATAAATATGAAGTCAAATATAATGGTGATTGGAAGTCATATTCAGAATTAGAACTATATTATAGTTACAACGAATCAAAAAGACATGAACTCATTCCTTATTCTTTGATAATGGTTGAAAAACATAAAAATTATGATTATTGTGATAATGTTTTTCAAGACATATTATGGTTTTATACAGAAAAAAAAATTAGTGATTATTACAATGGTGAAAAAAGTAGTTTAATAAACTATCTTAAAAATATAGAGTTACTCAATAAACATCAACGTGATTATGCTATTTATTTTTTAGAACTTGGTGCCAAAAATAAAAACACAGCTTGTATATCAGACTTAGAAATGATAAAGCGCTATGGATTAGGAATAGATAAAAATTTAAAGAAAGCAGATTCGTTAAAAATAATTTTTGAAAAAATAGCTGCTTTAGAATCCAAAAACATAAAATAATATTCTATTTTATAGAATTTACTCCAAAAAAAAACCTTTGTCAGATTTAATTTTGACAAAGGTTTTTTTTGAGTTGTGACCTCGGCAGGGTTCGAACCTGCAACCAACGGAGCCGAAATCCGTCATTCTATCCAGTTGAACTACGAAGCCATTTTGAGTAAGAAGTACGAAGTTGGGAGTTTTACTCTGTACTTCGTACTTCGTATTTTTTAAACTAAAAGTTTTTTAACTATAGTAGAAATAGTTTTTCCTTCTGCTTGACCGCCAATTTGTGCAGATGCTAAGCCCATAACTTTACCCATTGAAGCGATTCCAGACGCACCTGTTTCTGCAATGATTTTAGCGATAATTGCTTCTACTTCTGCTTCTGATAATTGCGCAGGTAGGAATTTCTCGATAACTGCGATTTGAGCTAATTCTGGTTCTGCTAAATCGGCACGGTTTTGTTCTGTAAAAATAGACGCACTGTCTTTACGCATTTTTACTAATTTTTGTAAAATTTTAATTTCGTCAGCTTCCGTAATTTCTTCTTTAGAGCCTGAAGCCGTTTGTGCTAATAATATTTCTGATTTAATAGCGCGTAAAGCTTCTAGTGCCACAGTATCCTTGGCTCTCATTGCTTCTTTCATGCTATCCATAATTTGTGTAGATAAGCTCATATATTTTGATTTTAGTATTTAATAATAAATGTGATTTGAAATTCAGGCATCACCCCAGATAGTAGCGGCATCTCCCGATTTTTCTTCGGGAATATAGCGGATAGCTGGAATAGGTGCTAAAAAATTCCAAACAAAAGTAATAAAAAATCCCGACTCGTTTGTAACAAGTCGGGATTTAAAAGTATTGGTTAGTTTATTTTATGCTTAATCTACGTTGTCGTGTAAAAAAGAATTGTTTGAACGCAACTGAATGTCGTCGTTACTGTCCATTCCTAATGACATTCGCGATTGATTATTTTGGTTTGGCATACTCGTTACATCTAATCCTTGACGACGAAAAGCTGGTTCTTTTTCTAAATCGTCAATTCTGTTTGGATTGTTGAACTTGTGATTGAAACTTTTTAATTTACTTTTTCTTTCTTCCGCTCTTGATTTTAAAATTTCTTCAATAGACATTTCTACTGGTGAAACAGCATCAAAACTGAAGTTGTTTTCAGAAGTTACATTTGCTGAAACATCTTGCTTTATAGTGAAATTTACTTCTTCGTCAATTGGCTCAGCGGCTTGTTGTAATGTTGCTGCTGGTTCAAAAGTTTCTTCAATTTCTTCTTCTAAAGTATATTTAATAATTCCTTCTTGACCTAATTCTGTCACAGGGAAAAATTGCACAGCTTCGTTAACTTTAATGTCTTTTGTTTCTTCGCTTAATTCAAAAACAATTGTATTTTGATTTACTTCTGCTTTTGTTTCGAATAAATCTAACGAAAAGTTGAAATCATCATTTGCCACTACAAATTCTGGTTCAATTACTTCAATTTCTCTAACTGAATTAGAAATAATTTCAAATTCTTGAACTGGCGAAACAACTTCAAAAACTGGCGGAGCAACTTGTACAACTGGCTCAACATGTTGAATAGTTTGTACTGGAATTTCTACTTGGAAAGTAGGTTGTTCCACTACGGCGACTGGTTGTTGAAATTCTGTTGAAACGTTTTCAAAAAACACATCTAAATTTTTAATATAATCCGATGTTGGAATTAAATCTGAAACAGGAGCCTGAACAATTGGCGCTTGTTCTACTTCGAAATCATTTAATTCAAAAACAATTTTTGCTGCTGTTTCAGCTACCGCTTCCTTTGGTGCTTCTGCTTCAAAAGTTACATTATTCACAATTGGCTCATTAACAGAAACAACAGGAGTTGAAACTGCATTTGGCGTTAAATTATGTTGCAATTTTTGCTCACCATCTAAAGAATGAATAATCTTTTGTGGCTCTGCATTTATAATTTCTTTTTGTTGTTCAATGTTGAATCCTGTAGCAATAACAGTTACCGAAATAGACTCTTCTAACTTATCATCTTCACCAATACCCATAATGATGTTGGCGTTATGACCAGCTTCATTTTGAATGTATTCGTTAATTTCACTAATTTCATCGATAGTAATCTCATCTGAACCAAACGTAATAAGCAACAACACGTTTTTAGCACCAGTAATTTTATTATCATTTAATAATGGAGAATCTAATGCAGATTGGATAGCCACTTTAGCTCTATCCGCACCTGAAGCAACAAAAGATCCCATAATAGCAGTTCCACTATCGCTTAAAACTGTTTTCGCATCTTTAAGGTCGATATTCATTGTTAAGTGATTGGTAATCACTTCCGCAATACCTTTAGAAGCTGTAGCTAACACTTCATCGGCCTTAGAGAAACCTGCTTTGAAACCAAGATTTCCGTATACTTCTCTTAATTTGTTATTGTTGATAACAATTAATGAGTCTACTTGTTTTCTTAGTCTTTCCACACCTTCCATAGCTTGTTCTGAACGATTTTTTCCTTCGAACTGAAATGGGATAGTAACAATACCTACTGTTAAAATACCTCTTTCTTTAGCTAATTGTGCAATTACTGGCGCAGCACCTGTTCCTGTACCACCACCCATTCCGGCAGTAATAAAGACCATTTTAGTATTCGCATCAAGCATTTTTTCAATTTCCTCGATACTTTCTAAAGCTGCTTGTTGTCCAACTTCTGGTTTTGCTCCTGCGCCTAATCCTTCTGTAAGATTTACACCTAACTGAATTTTATTTGGCACTGGACTAGTTTGCAATGCCTGAGAATCAGTATTACAAACTACAAAGTCCACCCCTGCAATTCCTTGTCTAAACATGTGGTTGATGGCATTGCTTCCGCCGCCTCCAACTCCAATAACTTTTATTACGTTTGATTGATTTTTAGGTAAATCAAAAGTAATGTTTCCAAATTCGTTGTTGCTCTCCATATATTTGGCTTTTTTATTTTTTGTTATTTGCTACTAATAACATTATTCTACATTATCTAAAAACTCTTTAATTTTCCCTAACAGGTTATTAAAGTCGTATTTCTTTTTTCTTTCTTGTGTTTCTTTTGAAACAGTTGGCGTTGGTTGTTTTACTTCTTCTACAACATCATCTACCAAATTTTCAATAACTGGTTCTGGAGCAATTACTGCAACAGGTTCTGGCGTTTTCATTTCAATAAACGGTGTCGCACTGTTAGTTTGATTGCGTAAACTTTCCATTACTAAACCAACAGACGTTGCGTATAACGGACTTGATAATTCTTCGCTAGAATTTCCTGCTAAATGCTCATTTGGATAACCAATTCTGGTATCCATACCTGTAATATATTCTACTAATTGTTTAATGTGTTGTAGTTGCGAACCACCACCTGTTAAAACAATTCCTGCAATTAATTTTTTCTTTGACTCGTCGTGTCCGTATAATTTAATTTCAGCATATACTTGCTCGATAATTTCCACCACTCTTGCGTGAATAATTTTCGATAAGTTTTTTAACGAAATTTCTTTTGGTTCACGACCTCTTAATCCTGGAATAGAAACAATTTCATTGTCTTTATTTTCTCCTGGCCAAGCTGATCCGAAACGTGTTTTTAATAATTCGGCTTGTTTTTCAATAATGGAACAACCTTCTTTAATATCTTCAGTAATTACATTTCCTCCGAAAGGAATTACTGCAGTATGACGAATTACTCCATTTTTAAATACAGCTAAATCTGTAGTTCCACCACCGATGTCGATAAGTGCTACTCCAGCTTCTTTTTCTTCTTCACTTAAAACCGCATCAGACGAAGCTAATGGTTCTAATGTTAATCCTGTTAATTCTAATCCTGCATTTTTCACACAACGCCCTAAATTTCTTATAGATGCTGCTTGCCCCACTACAATATGGAAACTAGATTCTACTCTAGCGCCATACATACCAACTGGTTCTAAAATTTCAGATTGCCCGTCAATTTTAAATTCTTGTGGTAACGCGTGGATAATTTCTTCACCTGGAAGCATAGATAAATTTTGAACTTGACACGTTAATTGTTCAATATCATAATCTCCAATTACTTCTTCTGGATTTTTTCTACTGATGTAATCGCTGTGTTGAATGCTACGAATGTGTTGTCCGGCAATACCAACTACTACATCATTTATTTTATAACCTGAATTGTTTTCTGCTTCTAAAATTGCTTGTTGAATAGATTGAATAGTTTGCGTGATATTATTTACCACACCTCTATGCACGCCCAAACTCTTAGATTTTCCTACACCTAGGATTTCTAATTTTCCGTACTCATTTTTCTTCCCGATCATTGCTACAATCTTAGTTGTACCAATGTCTAATCCTACTCCAATACTTTCTTTGTTCATCATCTATTCTTTATTTTGAACACACTACCTGCTGTGTGAAAATT
>JAUMDQ010000173.1:10094-10610 GCA_032121715.1 Flavobacterium sp. | reverse complement strand
AGGAGGTCAATTCCTGGTAAAAGAAACAAAATGCGAAGATATCTTCACTCCAGAAGATTTTTCGGAAGAGCAATTAATGATGCGTGACTCTGTGAAAGAGTTTGTAGACAAAGAATTATGGGCACACAAAGATCGTTTTGAGAAAAAAGATTATGCGTATACTCAAGAAACCATGAAAAAAGCAGGTGACTTAGGACTTTTAGGAGTTGCAGTTCCTGAGGCTTATGGTGGATTAGGAATGGGATTTGTATCTACCATGTTGGTTTGTGACTATATTTCAGGAGCAACGGGATCTTTCTCGACTGCTTTTGGAGCACACACTGGAATTGGGACAATGCCAATTACTTTGTACGGAACAGAAGAACAAAAACAAAAATACGTTCCTAAATTAGCTTCTGGCGAATGGTTTGGTGCATACTGTTTGACAGAACCAGGCGCAGGATCGGATGCTAATTCTGGAAAAACAAAAGCCGTTTTATCAGAAGATGGAACACATTACAAAATCACAGGACAAAA